>NZ_JAIWJZ010000112.1:0-12896 GCF_020216105.1 Enterobacter sp. K16B | reverse complement strand
ACCCTCTGGGTAAAAAGGTCGCGGTGATCGACATGATGGATTACGGCATGATGAAAGGTGATGCCGTACTGGAAAAAGCGCTCAAACTTCTGGAGTGAACCATGGAAGATTTAGAAACAACGATCATGGAACTGCTGGTCAATGCGGGTGCGGCACGCAGTGCTGCCCTCACGGCGTTGCAGATGGCGCGTAAAGGTGACTTTACCGAAGCCGAGAAAGCGATGGAAGAATCGCGGGAATATGTGAAGCATGCGCACACGATCCAGACGCAGCTTATCGGTCTTGATGAAGGCAGCGGAAAACTGCCGGTAAACCTGATCACTGTCCACTCCCAGGATCACCTGATGAACGCGATGGTCATACAGGATCTGGCGGGCGATATGATTGAGCTGTATCGACGGATCCCGTTAGTAAACTGAAAGAGTGCAGATATAAAAAAACCCGCCGAAGCGGGTTTTTTATTAGCGACTCAACGATTACTCGTTGTCGGAACCACCCAGACCTGCGTTCAGCAGTTCTGCCAGGCTCGCGGATGCATCTTCAGCAGTAACCTGCGGTGCAGCTGGCAGTTCGCCTGCAGCACGACGACGCATACGATCCTGATGGTACGCATAACCGGTACCAGCCGGGATCAGACGACCCACGATGACGTTCTCTTTCAGACCGCGCAGTTCATCACGTTTACCTGCAACAGCAGCTTCGGTCAGGACACGAGTGGTTTCCTGGAACGATGCTGCAGAGATGAAGGACTCGGTTGCCAGAGACGCTTTGGTGATACCCAGCAGATCGCGCGAGAAGGTCGCACCGATTTTGCCGTTCGCTTCCAGTTCGCGGTTAGCGATCTTGACGCGTGAGTATTCAACCTGCTCGCCTTCGAGGAACTCGGAGCTGCCCGCGTTTTCGATGGTTGCTTTACGCAGCATCTGACGAACGATAACCTCGATGTGTTTATCGTTAATCTTAACGCCCTGCAGGCGGTATACGTCCTGTACTTCGTTAACGATGTAACGCGTAACAGCATGCACACCACGCAGACGCAGGATGTCGTGCGGCGCTTCTGGACCGTCGGAAACCACGTCACCACGTTCTACACGTTCACCTTCGAACACGTTGAGCTGACGCCACTTAGGAATCATCTCTTCGTATGGCTCGCTACCGTCTACCGGGGTGATAACCAGACGGCGTTTACCTTTGGTCTCTTTACCGAAGGAGATGATACCGCTGATTTCAGCCAGGATTGCCGGCTCTTTCGGACGACGTGCTTCGAACAGGTCCGCAACGCGTGGCAGACCACCGGTGATGTCCTTGGTACCGCCGGATTCCTGAGGAATACGCGCCAGGGTGTCACCAGAGCTGATCTGTACGCCATCTTCCAGCTGTACAATCGCTTTACCCGGCAGGAAGTACTGCGCAGGCATATCGGTACCTGGGATCAGAACGTCATTACCCTGAGCATCAACGATTTTCAGCGCAGGACGCAGATCTTTACCGCCGGTAGTACGTTCAGCAGAATCCAGAACCACCAGAGAAGACAGACCGGTCAGCTCGTCGGTCTGACGAGTAATGGTCTGGCCGTCGATCATGTCAGTGAAGCGGATGAAACCACTTACTTCGGTGATAACCGGCATGGTGTGTGGATCCCAGTTTGCAACGGTTTCACCGCCGGCAACCTGCTCGCCATCACCTTTCGCCATAACCGCACCGTAAGGCACTTTATAGCTCTCTTTGGTACGACCGAATTCGTCGATCAGCTTCAGCTCGGTGTTACGGGAAGTGATAACCAGTTTACCGCTGGAGTTCACAACCGATTTCGCGTTGCTGAGCTTGATGCTACCTTTGTTTTTCACCTGGATGCTGGATTCAGCAGCCGCACGAGATGCCGCACCACCGATGTGGAACGTACGCATCGTCAGCTGTGTACCCGGCTCACCGATGGACTGCGCCGCGATAACGCCGATGGCTTCACCTTTGTTGATGATGTGGCCACGCGCCAGGTCACGACCGTAGCAGTGCGCACATACACCAAAGTCGGTGTCACAGGATACAACGGAACGCACCTTCACGGAGTCAACAGAGTTCGCTTCCAGCAGGTCACACCACTGTTCGTGCAGCAGGGTGTTGCGTGGAACCAGAATGTCTGCGGTACCCGGCTTCAGGATGTCTTCCGCGGTCACACGACCCAGTACGCGATCGCGCAGTGGCTCTTTAACATCACCACCCTCGATAACCGGGGTCATGGTGATACCTTCGAGGGTGCCACAATCGTCTTCGGTCACAACCAGATCCTGCGCAACGTCAACCAGACGACGCGTCAGATAACCGGAGTTCGCTGTCTTCAGTGCGGTATCCGCCAGACCTTTACGCGCACCGTGCGTGGAGATGAAGTACTGGAGTACGTTCAGACCTTCACGGAAGTTCGCGGTGATTGGCGTTTCGATGATGGAGCCATCTGGCTTCGCCATCAGACCACGCATACCTGCCAGCTGACGAATCTGTGCTGCAGAACCACGCGCACCGGAGTCGGCCATCATGTAGATGCTGTTGAAGGAAACCTGCTGCTCTTCGACACCGTCACGGTTAATCACGGTTTCGGTCTGCAGGTTATCCATCATCGCTTTGGATACACGATCGTTCGCCGCGGCCCAGATATCGATAACTTTGTTATAGCGTTCGCCCGCGGTAACCAGACCAGACTGGAACTGCTCCTGGATCTCAGCAACTTCGGCTTCCGCTTCAGAGATGATCTCGTGTTTCTTCTCTGGGATGACCATGTCATCAATACCAACAGATGCACCTGAACGCGCTGCATAAGCAAAGCCGGTGTACATTGTCTGGTCAGCGAAGATAACGGTCGGCTTCAGGCCCAGAATGCGGTAACAGGTGTTCAGCATTTTGGAGATTGCCTTCTTGCCCAGCGCCTGGTTGACGATGGAGAAAGGCAGACCTTTCGGTACGATCATCCACAGAATGGCACGGCCAACGGTCGTGTCTTTCAGGCTGGTTTTCGCAACGAATTCGCCGTTTGCATCTTTTTCGTATTCGGTGATACGCACTTTAACGCGCGCATGCAGAGAGGCCAGGCCAGCGCGATAAATACGCTCAGCTTCTTTCGGGCCAGTCAGCACCATGCCTTCGCCTTTGGCGTTAACACAGTCACGGGTCATATAGTACAGACCCAATACAACGTCCTGAGAAGGAACGATGATAGGTTCACCGTTCGCTGGAGACAGGATGTTGTTGGTAGACATCATCAGCGCACGCGCTTCCAGCTGGGCTTCCAGCGTCAGCGGTACGTGAACAGCCATCTGGTCACCATCGAAGTCGGCGTTATATGCCGCACAAACCAGCGGGTGCAGCTGGATAGCTTTACCTTCGATCAGGACTGGCTCAAATGCCTGAATACCCAGACGGTGCAGGGTTGGTGCACGGTTCAGCAGTACCGGGTGTTCGCGGATCACTTCGTCCAGGATATCCCAAACGACAGCTTCTTCACGCTCAACCATTTTCTTAGCGGCTTTGATGGTGGTGGCGAGTCCTCGCAACTCCAGCTTGCCGTAGATGAACGGTTTGAACAGCTCCAGTGCCATTTTCTTCGGCAGACCGCACTGATGCAGACGCAGGTATGGACCTACGGTGATTACAGAACGACCGGAGTAGTCAACACGCTTACCGAGCAGGTTCTGACGGAAACGACCCTGTTTACCTTTGATCATGTCGGCCAAAGATTTCAGAGGACGCTTGTTAGAACCGGTAATCGCACGACCGCGACGACCGTTATCCAGCAGGGCATCTACCGCTTCCTGCAGCATACGTTTTTCGTTGCGTACGATGATGTCCGGCGCAGCCAGATCCAGCAGACGTTTCAGACGGTTGTTACGGTTAATGACGCGACGATACAGATCGTTCAGATCAGACGTTGCGAAACGACCACCATCCAGCGGAACCAGCGGACGCAGATCTGGCGGCAGAACCGGCAGAACGGTGAGGATCATCCACTCTGGTTTGTTACCAGACTGCACGAACGCTTCCAGCAGTTTGATACGCTTGGTCAGCTTTTTACGCTTGGTTTCGGAGTTGGTTTCGTTCAGCTCTTCACGCAGCTGCTCGCACTCTTGCTCCAGATCCATGCTCTTCAGCAGGGCCTGGATAGCTTCCGCACCCATTTTCGCGTCAAATTCGTCACCGAACTCTTCCAGCGCGTCCAGATACTGCTCTTCAGTCAGGATCTGGTGACGTTCCAGGTTCGTCATCCCGCCTTCGATAACCACATAAGATTCGAAGTACAGAACACGTTCGATATCGCGCAGTGGCATATCCAGCAGCAGACCGATACGGGACGGCAGAGATTTCAGGAACCAGATGTGGGCGGTCGGAGACGCCAGCTCGATGTGGCCCATGCGCTCACGACGCACTTTGGTCTGGGTCACTTCAACGCCACACTTCTCACAGATCACACCACGGTGTTTCAGGCGCTTGTACTTACCGCACAGGCACTCGTAATCTTTTACTGGCCCGAAAATACGCGCACAGAAAAGGCCGTCACGCTCAGGTTTGAACGTACGGTAGTTGATGGTTTCCGGCTTTTTAACTTCACCGAAAGACCATGAACGGATCATGTCTGGCGAAGCCAGAGCAATTTTGATCGCATCAAACTCTTCGGTTTTAGTTTGCGCTTTCAGAAACTTTAATAAGTCTTTCACGGATTTGCTCCCGTCGGAGTTAGCACACTCTGCTGTCGGGGGTTAACCCGACAGCAGTGACCTGTTTGAGCGAGAATTACTCGTCTTCCAGTTCGATGTTGATACCCAGCGAACGAATCTCTTTCAACAGTACGTTGAAGGATTCTGGCATGCCCGGCTCCATCTGATGGTTGCCGTCCACGATGTTCTTATACATCTTGGTACGACCGTTCACGTCATCAGACTTAACGGTGAGCATTTCCTGCAGGGTGTATGCTGCGCCGTATGCTTCCAGCGCCCACACTTCCATCTCCCCGAAGCGCTGACCACCGAACTGTGCCTTACCACCCAGCGGCTGCTGAGTAACCAGGCTGTAAGAACCGGTAGAACGAGCGTGCATCTTGTCGTCGACCAGGTGGTTCAGTTTCAGCATGTACATGTAACCTACGGTTACCGGACGCTCGAACTGTTCACCGGTACGGCCGTCAAACAGCGTAATCTGACCAGACGTTGGCAGACCACCCAGTTGCAGCAGCTCTTTGATTTCAGCTTCTTTTGCACCGTCGAATACCGGCGTTGCAATTGGCATACCTTTGCGCAGGTTCTCTGCCAGACGCAGCACTTCTTCATCGCTGAAGGTGTTCAGGTCGACTTTCTGACGCACATCGGTACCCAGATCGTAGGCACGCTGGATGAATTCGCGCAGTTTCGCGACTTCCTGCTGCTGTTTCAGCATGGCGTTAATCTTGTCGCCGATACCTTTCGCAGCCATACCCAGGTGGGTTTCCAGAATCTGACCGATGTTCATACGAGACGGTACGCCCAGCGGGTTCAGTACGATATCTACCGGCGTACCGTTAGCATCGTGCGGCATATCTTCGATCGGGTTGATCTTAGAGATAACACCCTTGTTACCGTGACGACCTGCCATCTTATCACCAGGCTGGATCTGACGTTTAACAGCCAGATACACCTTAACAATCTTCAGCACGCCTGGTGCCAGATCGTCGCCCTGAGTGATTTTGCGGCGTTTCGCTTCGAGTTTTTTCTCGAACTCGTGTTTCAGTTCGTCATACTGCTCAGCCAGCTGTTCCAGCTGATTCTGTTTCTCTTCGTCGGTCAGGCCCAGTTCCAGCCAGCGATCGCGTGGCAGTTTGTCGAGCTTCTCAGCTTCAACGCCACCGGCAACCAGTACCGCATAGATACGGCTGAACAGACCCGCTTCGAGGATCTGCAGTTCTTCAGACAGGTCTTTCTTAGCCTGTTTGAGCTGCATCTCTTCGATTTCCAGCGCACGTTTATCTTTCTCAACGCCGTCACGGGTGAAGACCTGAACGTCGATAACCGTACCGGAAACACCGTTTGGTACGCGCAGAGAAGAGTCTTTAACGTCAGACGCTTTCTCACCGAAGATGGCACGCAGCAGTTTCTCTTCTGGCGTCAGCTGGGTTTCACCTTTCGGCGTAACCTTACCAACCAGAATGTCGCCGCCAGTTACTTCCGCACCGATGTAAACGATACCGGATTCATCCAGTTTGGAGAGCGCAGCTTCACCCACGTTAGGGATGTCAGCGGTGATCTCTTCTGGCCCCAGTTTGGTGTCACGGGACACACATGCCAGTTCCTGAATGTGGATGGTGGTGAAACGATCTTCCTGAACCACACGCTCGGAAACGAGGATGGAGTCTTCGAAGTTGTAACCGTTCCACGGCATGAACGCTACGCGCATGTTCTGACCGAGCGCCAGTTCACCGAGGTCGGTGGATGGACCGTCTGCCAGCACGTCGCCGCGCTCGACCGGCTCACCCAGAGACACACATGGCATCTGGTTGATACAGGTGTTCTGGTTAGAACGGGTGTATTTGGTCAGGTTATAGATGTCGATACCCGCTTCGCCCGGATACATCTCGTCTTCGTTAACTTTGATAACGATACGGGATGCGTCGACGTACTGTACGGTACCGCCACGCTTAGCAACTGCAGTAACACCGGAGTCAACGGCAACAGCACGTTCCATACCGGTACCAACCAGCGGCTTATCAGCACGCAGAGTTGGAACGGCCTGACGTTGCATGTTCGCACCCATCAATGCACGGTTGGCGTCATCGTGTTCCAGGAACGGGATCAGGGACGCACCGACAGATACCACCTGCTGGGTGGATACGTCCATGTAGTCAACCTGGTCGCGGCTGAACAAGCTGGATTCGCCTTTGCTACGGCAGGTAACCAGATCTTCTACAAAGTGGCCTTCGTCATCCAGGTTGGAGTTCGCCTGAGCGATAACGTAGTTGCCTTCTTCGATAGCAGACAGGTAATGAATTTCGTCGGTCACAACACCGTCAGTCACTTTACGGTACGGCGTCTCAAGGAAACCGTATTCGTTCGTCTGTGCGTACACGGACAGGGAGTTGATCAGACCGATGTTTGGACCTTCAGGCGTTTCGATTGGACATACGCGACCGTAGTGCGTCGGGTGTACGTCTCGAACTTCGAAGCCTGCGCGTTCACGGGTCAGACCGCCTGGGCCGAGTGCAGAGATACGACGTTTGTGCGTAATCTCAGACAGCGGGTTGTTCTGGTCCATGAACTGAGACAGCTGGCTGGAACCGAAGAACTCTTTCACTGCTGCAGAAATCGGCTTGGCGTTGATCATATCCTGAGGCATCAGGGTATCCAGATCGCCCAGAGACAGACGCTCTTTCACCGCACGTTCTACACGTACCAGGCCAACGCGGAACTGGTTTTCCGCCATTTCGCCTACGGAACGGATACGACGGTTACCGAGGTGGTCGATATCGTCCACTTCGCCTTTACCGTTACGGATATCGATGAGCTTCTTCATCACTTCGATGATGTCGTCTTTGCTCAGGATACCGGAACCTTCGATCTCATCACGCAGCAGAGAACGGTTGAACTTCATACGACCCACTGCAGACAGATCGTAGCGGTCTTCGGAGAAGAACAGGTTCTCGAACAGGCTTTCAGCCGCTTCGCGAGTTGGTGGCTCACCAGGACGCATCATGCGGTAGATTTCAACCAGCGCGCTCAGACGGTCGGTCGTTGGGTCGACGCGTATAGTCTCAGAGATATATGGACCGTGGTCCAGATCGTTGGTGAACAGCGTTTCGATACGTTTGTGACCAGCCTGACTCAGCTTAGCCAGCAGATCCAGGCTCAGCTCCATGTTCGCCGGGCAGATCAGCTCGCCAGTTGATTCATCAACGTAATCTTTCGCGGCTACTTTTCCTGCAATGTATTCAACCGGAACTTCGATGTGTTTGATATCATCTTTTTCCAGCTGGCGGATGTGGCGCGCGGTGATACGGCGACCTTTTTCCACATACACTTTGCCGTCGGCTTCGATGTCGAACGACGCGGTCTCACCACGCAGACGTTCCGGTACCAGCTCCATCTGCAGCTTGTTGTCGCGGATTTCAAAGATCACTTTCTCAAAGAACAGGTCCAGGATCTGCTCAGTGGTATAGTTCAGTGCACGCAGAATGATGGTAGCAGGCAGTTTACGACGACGGTCGATACGGACAAACAGGTTGTCTTTTGGATCGAACTCGAAGTCCAGCCAGGAACCACGGTAAGGAATGATGCGTGCGTTATACAGTACTTTACCGGAAGAGTGTGTTTTACCTTTATCGCTGTCGAAGAAGACACCCGGGCTACGATGCAGCTGGGAAACGATAACACGCTCAGTACCGTTGATAACGAAAGTACCGTTGTCCGTCATGAGTGGAATTTCACCCATGTAGACTTCTTGTTCTTTAATGTCTTTTACGGTGCCTTCTGGCGCTTCGCGCTCGTAGATCACCAGACGCAGTTTTACGCGCAGCGGTGCGGAATAGGTCACGCCACGGATCTGACATTCCTGAACGTCAAACACCGGCTCGCCAAGGCGATAGCTGACGTACTGCAGCTCGGAGTTACCGCTGTAGCTCTGAATTGGGAACACGGAACGGAAGGCGGCTTCCAGACCGTACTGCCCTTCAGGATCTTGCTCGATAAACTTCTGGAACGAGTCAAGCTGGATAGAAAGGAGATATGGAATGTCCAGAACTTGTGGACGTTTACCAAAATCCTTACGAATACGTTTTTTCTCGGTATAGGAGTAAACCATAGGGTTCCTCAGCTCGCTGACAAGTCGACCCATCTGTCCGACGAAGGGACAGTTTGTGCAACACCATTTTGTGGACCGGAAAATTGAATACTTTCCGCAATACCTGTTGCTATCACGCTTAAACCATTTCATTGCGATTTACACAGAGCGAGCACCCTGTCGCAGTATATTAAGTCGTCGATAGAAACAAGCATTGAAAGACACATCGATAGTCAAACAGTGTGAAATGCTACCGAGGCCTTACAGCGCAAAAAGGCTGGTGACTAAAAAGTCACCAGCCATCAGCCTAATGACTTAGGCTGCAACCAGAAAAGTTGGCTTATTTAACTTCAACTTCAGCGCCAGCTTCTTCCAGAGATTTTTTCAGTGCTTCTGCGTCGTCTTTGCTCACGCCTTCTTTCAGCGCAGCTGGAGCAGATTCTACCAGGTCTTTAGCTTCTTTCAGACCCAGACCGGTAGCGCCACGAACAGCTTTGATTACAGCAACTTTGTTCGCGCCAGCAGCTTTCAGAATTACGTCGAATTCAGTTTTCTCTTCAGCAGCGTCAGCAGCTGGGCCAGCAGCAACAGCTACAGCAGCAGCAGCAGAAACACCGAATTTTTCTTCCATTGCAGAGATCAGCTCAACAACGTCCATTACGGACATAGCGGATACTGCTTCAATGATTTGATCTTTAGTGATAGACATTTAAATTGTTCCTGAATATCAGAATAAGTTTATACGTAAGCAGATGCTTTATAAAGATAACTGCGATTAAGCAGCTTCTTTCGCATCGCGTACAGCAGCCAGAGTACGAACCAGTTTGCCAGCCGAAGCTTCTTTCATGGTTGCCATCAGGCGTGCAATTGCTTCTTCGTAGGTCGGCAGAGTTGCCAGGCGGTCGATCTGAGACGCCGGGATCAGCTCA
Organism: Enterobacter sp. K16B; assembly: GCF_020216105.1. Classification (NCBI taxonomy): domain Bacteria; kingdom Pseudomonadati; phylum Pseudomonadota; class Gammaproteobacteria; order Enterobacterales; family Enterobacteriaceae; genus Enterobacter; species Enterobacter sp. K16B. The sequence goes on along the minus strand of NZ_JAIWJZ010000112.1, from coordinate 3,183 downwards.
CCTTCAAAGGCAGCGGCTTTGACCTCAAATTTTGCATTCGCTTTCGCGAACTCTTTGAACAGACGAGCAGCAGCGCCCGGGTGTTCCATAGAGTATGCAATCAGGGTCGGACCAACAAACGTGTCTTTCAGGCACTCAAAAGAGGTACCTTCAACAGCACGACGCAGCAGGGTGTTACGAACAACACGCATGTAAACGCCAGCTTCACGACCTGCTTTACGCAGTTCAGTCATTTTATCTACAGTTACGCCACGGGAATCCGCAACTACTGCAGACAGCGCGCCTTTGGCTACTTCGCTGACTTCAGCAACAATCGCTTGTTTGTCTTGAAGATTTAAAGCCATTAGCTTTTGCTCCTGGATGTTTGCCGGAACTCATGTTCCGGAACTCACTTCACTCTTCCCAACGGAAAGAGCGTCTTAATACGGTGAGCAGAAACAAGCCAGAATATCCAAAAATAATCTTAGCGTTCTGTCACCGTCTACGCAGGGGATTAAGTCTCTTGCGAAACACCTGCGGTCTTCGACGGAGGCCTGGATTAGGCCAGGCTCCAACGAACAATTCTTTTAGCCGCTAACTTTCGTTAGCAAACGTGGGGGTAAGATTGTAGACAAAATCACCGCCCACGTAAAGGCATTAGTTTGCAGCAGCGCTCAGGCCAGCCTGGTCAACTGCAACACCTGCACCCATGGTGGTGGAGATGCTAACTTTCTTGATGTACACGCCTTTCGCCTGAGTTGGTTTTGCTTTTTTCAGCGCAACCAGCAGAGCTTCCAGGTTTTCTTTCAGTTTGTCAGCGTCGAAGTCCACTTTACCGATGGTGGTGTGGATGATGCCGTTTTTGTCGTTACGATAACGAACCTGACCTGCTTTAGCGTTCTTAACCGCTTCAGCAACGTTAGGGGTTACAGTACCCACTTTCGGGTTTGGCATCAGACCGCGTGGACCCAGAACCTGGCCCAGCTGGCCAACAACGCGCATTGCATCTGGAGATGCGATAACAACGTCGAAGTTCATTTCGCCTTTCTTGATCTGGTCAGCCAGATCTTCCATACCTACCAGTTCAGCGCCAGCAGCTTTAGCAGCTTCTGCGTTTGCACCCTGAGTAAATACAGCTACGCGAACGGAACGGCCAGTACCGTGTGGCAGTACAGTCGCGCCACGAACGTTCTGATCAGATTTACGAGCATCGATGCCCAGGTTAACAGCAACGTCAACGCTTTCAACGAACTTAGCGGTCGCCAGTTCTTTCAGCAGAGCGATAGCTTCGTTGATGTCATACTGTTTGGTCGCATCAACTTTGTCACGGATCACGGACATGCGCTTGGTCAGTTTAGCCATTTCTTAGTCCTCCACTACCAGGCCCATGGAACGTGCAGTACCTTCGATTGAGCGAGTCATCGCTTCAATGTCGGCACCAGTCATGTCGGCAGCTTTGGTCTGCGCGATTTCCTGCAGCTGAGCGCGGGAAATTTTACCCACTTTGTCTTTGTTCGGCTTACCGGAACCAGACTTGATACCAGCCGCTTTCTTCAGCAGAACAGCTGCTGGAGGGGTTTTGGTAACGAAAGTGAAAGAACGGTCAGCGTAAACAGTGATAACAACTGGGATTGGCAGACCTTTTTCCAGGGATTCAGTTTTGGCGTTGAACGCTTTACAGAATTCCATGATGTTCACACCCTGCTGACCCAGAGCTGGACCAACTGGTGGACTTGGGTTCGCCATACCCGCTGCAACCTGCAGCTTGACGTAGGCTTGTACTTTCTTAGCCATTCTAAAATCCTCTGATTGGGTGATAGCGCCTCAGTGAGGCTCCCCGTGAATAAAATTCGTTTTACGGGCCTTAACCCATAAAAACAAAAGGCGCGAAATTGTATTCCAATCTCGCGCCCTGTGCAACGATTAAATCGTCGCTTTTTTGATCGCTGCTTAGGCTTTTTCGACCTGAGCGAAGTCCAGCTCTACCGGGGTCGCACGACCGAAGATAGAAACAGACACTTTCAGGCGGGACTTCTCGTAGTCCACTTCTTCAACGACGCCGTTAAAGTCAGCAAACGGACCGTCATTAACACGAACCATTTCACCCGGTTCAAACAGCGTTTTCGGACGCGGCTTATCACCCACCTGCTGCAGGCGGTTCATAATCGCATCAACTTCTTTGTCGCTGATTGGCGCCGGACGGTCAGACGTGCCGCCGATAAAGCCCATCACACGCGGTACGCTGCGCACAAGGTGCCAGCTCGCGTCGTTCATAACCATCTGAACCAGCACGTAACCCGGGAAGAATTTACGCTCGCTTTTGCGACGTTGGCCGCCACGGATCTCAACCACTTCTTCGGTCGGAACCATGACTTCGCCAAATAACTCTTCCATGTTGTGTAATTTGATATGCTCACGCAGCGACGTTGCTACGCGGCCTTCAAAACCGGAAAACGCCTGAACGACGTACCAGCGCTTTTTAGGGGCTTCAGACATCTCAGAACCTCAGGCCAGTGATAAAGGATACCAGGCGAACCAGAATACCATCCAGTCCCCACAGGATCAGTGACATTACAGCGGTAACCGCCGCTACGATCAGCGTGGTGTGCAATGTTTCCTGGCGAGTCGGCCAAATTACCTTGCGGACTTCGGTACGCGCTTCGCGAGCAAAAGCGACAGTCGCTTTGCCTTTCGTCGTCAACAGCGCGACACCACCCGCTGCAGCAATCAGAATTACCACTGCAAGCGCGCGTAGCGGCAGCATAATGTCACGATAAAGGTAGTTACCGACAATCGCTACGATCAGCAGAACGGCTACCACTACCCATTTCATCGCTTCCAGGCCGCGCCCGCTCCCTTGAGCTTCGGTATTCGCACTCATAAACCAACCTGTCAGAAGTATTCTACAAACATTTTCACCCCGCGATTGCGAGGCAAACCAAATCGAAATGCTAATTCGCTTTTCGAATTATACGCTCTCTGCAGAGCCTGTCTCAGCAATGATTATGACAAAAATAATCACTGATGAGCCAGGTTCTGACGTGAAAGCGTGCAAAAAGGGCATCAAATGATGCCCTTTTATTGCGCATTGCGTCAAATGTTATCAGCAATTAGCCGAGAACTTTAGCAACCACGCCCGCGCCAACGGTACGGCCACCTTCACGGATTGCGAAACGCAGACCGTCGTCCATCGCGATTGGGTGG
>NZ_JAIWJZ010000111.1:0-10232 GCF_020216105.1 Enterobacter sp. K16B | reverse complement strand
CGTGCCGTTGGCGGCACCATAGGGCCAGACCCAGGCACGCGGAGCTTTGCCGGTCACCTGGGTGATTTTTTCGGTGACTTTGCGCACGTCATCGCCGATCCGCTGGCTGAACTCAAGGTCCGTTTCATAGCGGCCCGTTGCGTTATCATAAAAGCGATTGGCGATCGCCGGTTCGCGGCTGCCCTGCGGGTTGGCCGGAATGCCGTAGTGCGAGGCCCAGGTATGCGAGCCGATCTCAATCAGCGGGGAGTGGCTGAGCTCGCGCACCATGTCCCACGTCGCGAAGCGATCGCGGGGCGTCATCAGGCCGCCGAAGTTAACTTTTTGATTTTCCGGCGTATCCACCCAGCTGCCCACCGGCGCCCACAGCGCAGGAACGTTCCACGCCTGAAGCAACGGCCAGACACGGGTGTAAAAGCTGCTGTAGCCGTCGTCGAAACTGAGTAATACGGCTTTCGGCGGCAGCGTTTTTTTCCCGTCATGGGCATCCAGAATGTCCTGCACGCTGATGGCGTGATAGCCGTTGTGCACAAGCCAGCTAATCTGCTCGTTCAGCGCGCTGGTGCGAACGGAGAGGTAGCGCTGATCGGCGGCATCATCTTCTACGTCGTGGTAGGCCAGGACCAGAAACTGGTTCGTCGGCCAGGGTTTGCTCGCCTCCAGCTGCGGTCGCGCTTTGGGGGCAATAAATGAGAAAGCCTGTGCACAGGCGCTCGCGCTCAGGCAGAGCCAGCCGAAGAGGAGCAGGCTCACGGAAAGACGTGTATTCAGCATATTCATCCTTAAAAGCGTAAAGTCGCATCAAACGTGACGGAGAGATTGCTTTCGCGCTTGCCGTCGTAAGGGCGTTTATCCCAGTTCAGCATCACGCCAGTATCAATGACGTTGTTCCACTGGATGCGTTGTCCGTAACCCACCAGGGTGATGGCCCCGGCGGACTGATTTTTCTGCCAGTACCTGCCGCCTCCCGCCACGATCTGCTGGCTCCAGAGGGTGTCGTAATGGCGATACATCTCATGATCGACGGACAGGGCAGCCGTCACGGACAGGTCCCGCACCGGGTTGTAATAGAGCGTGTTCCGCTGGCTGTTTTTACTGGCGGCGATCTCCGGTTCGAGATCCAGCGTCAGGGACGGCACCTGCCAGAGACGCCCTTTCCCTGTGAGGGTGTATTCCTGTCGGCGGTTATGGTCTGAAAAGTGACTGACGGCGGCGCTGAACTGGTACTCACGCCGCTCGTTTTGATACCAGCGCACGCCGCCTTCACCCCGGTTAGCACTGATCCCGTTGCGTAACGCCCGCAGAGGCGTGGTGCGGGACAGGCGTTCGAAGCTGCCGCTGACCTGCCAGTTATCCGTGAGGCTGTAGGTGGTTGAGAGGCGAGCCCCGGGCTTGCTGGCCCCGTGATAGCGGTTTCCGGAGAGTTCAGCTTCGAGCAGGAGGTCACGAGGCCGCCATTCGACGCCGCCCGACAGATGACGGCTGGAACCTTTGCCTTCATCGAAATTACCCTCTGCGTAGCGGGTGCCCGCAAACAGCCGCCAGTTATCTGCCATTGGCGGACCATAGAGCGTGGCGTCCCAGTTCATGTCGTGGGTACCGCTAACGGGATTATCGGAGTGCAAACCTTTTCCCGCGTTGAGACGCAGCTCGGACAGGTGGTGGACTGCTCTGAGCCTGTCCAGACGCCGGGCGCTGCGATCGACGGGTGCGCGAGCAAGCACGTCGTCGGCCAGTAAGTCCATCTGTCGCCACTCCTGCAGATCCCTCGCGACATAGGCCTGCTGCAGTTCCAGCTCCAGATTCGACGGTTCGAGCGCCTCCGCCATTTTCAGCTTTCGCTCGGCCGCGCGCGGCAGACCCCGGGCCTGAAGCAGGGAGGCATAGTCAATCTGTAATCCCTGGTTGCCGGGCGCCGTTGCGGCCATACGCTGAGCCAGCTTTTCGGCTTCCGGCTCGGCATGGGTCGCCAGTAAATAGTTAAAGTGCAGCGACTGTCCGCTAAGCCATCGATCGTTCGGCTGAGGGGTAGGGGAACCGAAATCGTAACGACTCCAGGGGATGTTGCGGGTCTGGCGCTCAGCATACTGGCGGGCGGCCTGATACTGACCGGTATCCAGCCAGGCATAGAACAGCGCATGCTCCTCGTCCTGCGGATCGGACGCATATTGTGGATAGCGTTGCAGAAGTGAGAAGGCGGCAGCGGCGTTTTTCTCCTGCAAATACGCGGAGATAACCCAGCCGATTGCCCAGCCCGGGACCGGATGCCGTGCGGCCGTCAGCGCCTGATACTCGCGGATGACCTGCGGATAATCGCCATGCGCATACAGCGCACCAAGTCTGTCGATACGGGCAAGGATAATGTCGTCCGCCGCCTGCGGATCGTTTTGCCAGCGAGCAAACAGGGTGTCGTAACGATTCAGTGCGCTTTGCGCAAGAAGCAGGCGCTCTTTTTCTGTCCTGGCGGGCACATCAGCAAGGCGAACGGTTTCGGCAGCGGCATTCAGCTCAAGACGGCGACGCTGCGCCGGAGTCAGCGCCACCCGTTGTGAACGTTGAAGCGCGGGGGTATTCACCCGGTTATCCGTAAGCGCGTCGATGAAGTCTCTCTGCAGCGCGTTATTCTCTGGCGCGATATTCAACGCGCGTGTGTCCGCTAAAAGCCGATCGCTGTTTTTTCCCTGCATTAACCAGACATACGCGAGCGTCTGAAGATGGGCCTGCGAGGGATTTTCAGCCACCAGCTGCCGGGCTTCCTGCAGCGCAAGGGTATCCATGCGGGCATCGGCAAGGGTTTTGATGTAGCCGATACGGTAATCGTCATTCTCTGGAGCAAGGCTACGCGCTTCATTCCAGAGCGATAACGCGGGCTGCCACGCTTTCTGATTTCGCCTGGACTGCGCGACGGCCGCAACGCCCCGGGCGGGAAGCGGCATATAAATACCATAACGCCGCCAGACCTGAATCACCTCGTCATCGCGACCTGCCCATCCTGCTACCTGTAGCCAGTCCGCAACGTTCTCAGGTGTCAGGGCATGCTGTTGCTGATAACGCTGCACATAATCGAGAAACGGTGTGTAATTACCGTTACGCGCCTGCTGAATCTGTTGCTCATAAACGGATCCCGTAGCCTGAACCAGAACAGGAAAGAGTAATAACAGGAACAATAATGTTGGGGTGCGATAAAAGAATAACGTATTGAAGCGAAGTGAACTTTCCATATCTATTTGCCATTTGTTTATCATGAATCCATTGCATAACACGGCCGCCTTTAAACTCAGCGTTAAAGGCCATAAATGAGAACATTAAATCTGAATGCAGTGATGTTTCGGGGTACTTACTTAAAGGTAATTATGGATCCTTATCTCAGTCGGTGGGATGGAAGATAATGTACACCTGATATCTTGCCGGATAAATATGCTGAAAAGCGGCTATGCTGTTTTGAGATAATTCTGGGATGAGCCGGTTTTAACGATTATTTCGAAGGGGTTGGTTAATTCTAACTATCTGAATTTAAATTCATTTATTTTTATTGTGACAAGAATGTTTATATTTTTAATGCCGATTATCTGCGTCAATTAAAGTAGTTTCTGGTGCATGTTTGGGAAGTTTCATGACAAAAATTCTTAATGTTCAGAGAAGTGACTTTTCTGCGATTGTTTTTTATTTATAATTAATGGCAGCCATTGAATGAGAGTCTACAGGAAGTCTCACTCATCAATGTCTGAATTGAGGGATGTCCAAAGCCAGAATACATTTATCGTTAATATGACAGCGCTATAAAACGAAGGCGGTTTTCTTTCCGCCGGATCGTTCTTGCTTTAATCTAAAAGGGATGGTTAGTGGCAACTTCAATAGTGTTAGTGACTCAGGATCGCTACCTTGTCAGGGGGATGAGGCTATTTTTCCCGGATATTATCCTGCTCGACTCGGTTGACAGAAACATATTTGATAACGGTGCAGATGAATATTCTGTATTGATTGATAGTCGTTCTCCGCTCCGTTTATATGATTACCTGATACGCCATCCGGCCAGAACGAAAAAAACGATCTGCTGCGTTATGCTCGATATGCGCCATCGCGAGGAGAATCTGCTCAGTATGAAATTGTTTACCAACATGTCGCACACCGCGGCGGATATGGCCTCGCTGTTTAATCTGGTGCTGAATATGAAGGGCAGGCGTCTGACCACGAAGTGGCTGCTTAACCTGCGGCTAAGCATGCACGAACGATCATGTTGCGGTTGCTGCGGGCAGGCATGTCGATGGAGGAGGTGGCAAGCGAGCTGGGGATGTCGGTTAAAAGCCTCTACCGCAAACGCACGGCGCTCTCGGAACGGCTGGGTGCTGAGAACTTTAATGAGGCGTGTTTGTTTATCTTTAAAAACAAACTGCTGGACGCAGGTGGGAACGATCCCTAACGTTGCCGAAATCCAAAAGCAAAAACCCGCCTCAAGGGCGGGTTCTTTAAAGGGAAATGATTCAGAACGACCAGCGCAGATTCGCGTTAACCGAGTTGACGCGGGTATCCGCACCGTATTGTCCCTGATACCCCACATCCAGCGTCGCAGCCCGCGACAGCTGTACGCTCACGCCGATATCACCCACCATCACGTCCTCATCCACGGCTTGTCCCTGAGTAATGAACGCGTCGCTGCCCGCAAACGCCATGCGCGAAGACGTATTCTTATCGCCATAGGCGTGCTGCCAGCCCAGCGAACCGTAGAGGTTAACGTTCTTCGGCAACTCGGTCACGCCGCGCACCCCGAGGGTGGAATAGAAGGTGTTCATCGTTTCATTACGTACGCTCAGCGCGGCGGCACCGCCGTCTTCCCTGAAGCTGTCGGTATGCAGTCGGATCCAGGAGAGATTAATAAAGGGTTCGACATTCATCTCTGACTGGCCGAAACGGTAGCCCGCTTCGGTGAACGCCAGCAGCGAGTTGGCGTCGTAATCCGACTTCAGCCGATCCGAGAAGCCGCTGAAATCCACATTGCGCTCGCCTTCAATCTTGTGCCAGGTGTAACCCAGCGCGCCACGAAGGGAGAACGCATCCTGTTGGCCAGCCGCATACAGGCCAAGGTGGTAGTTGTCGGTATCCGTTGAGGAACGACGGCTGTCGACGTCGTAATCCCCCCGGCTATAGCCGAAGTAGCCACCGACACGCACGTTATGGTCCGCCAGCTTGCGATCTGCCCCCAGCAGGAAGCCGGTGGTGTTGCCGTCCAGCTTGCCCACGTTACCGTCGCCGCTGTTTCGGCTCCAGGAGCTGAAGGTCTGGCCCCAGACGCCATTGTTTTGCGGCTCCGGCTGCTGCACCAGCGACATTGCTAACGGTGGTATCGCCAGGGTGTCGTTATCAAACGCGCGCTGCATCCGCTGGTTTAACACATTAAACACCTGCGTGCTGCCGGCAATCAGGTTGGACTGCATTGACGGATAAACTTCACCGGATAGCTGGTTGAACGCCTCGCGTGCTTCCGGTGCGCTCAGCACCAGTAGCGAGTTATACAATGCCAGCGACGGGCCGCTTTGCGTCAGCGTGGAGAGCGCGCCGGCAGTGTTCCACTGGTTGCTGCTTTTGGCCACGGTCTGAAAAATCCCCGGCTTGCCGCTGCCGGGGTTTTCACCGCCAGGATTCTCACCGCCCGGGTTTTCTCCTCCTGGATTCTCACCTCCTGGGTTTTCTCCTCCCGGGTTCTCACCACCCGGGTTTTCGCCTCCTGGATTCTCGCCGCCAGTCTCTTTCTGGGCGATGGTCAGATCGACGGCGTTGGTGCCCTGCCTGAGCGCCACGTCCAGGAAGGCCGATTTGGAAATCGCTCCGGCGAACTGACCGTCAATTCCCCCGTCCGAGGTTAATATGCGATAGCTTTGGCCCGTTTTGTAACTGGTTTGCGGGTCCAGCGCGGTGACCTGTACTTTAGCCAGATCGCTGATAGTCGTTTTGCCCGATACCAGCAGCTGGTCGCTGCGGCCATCTCCTGCGATATCGACGTCATAGAAGGACTCGCCCACAAAATTCAGATAGCGTTTCAGCGTCAGCGTGCCGATATCGCCATCCCCTGGTGAGATATGCCCACCGGACAGGATCTCGGTCTGGCCCAGCGTGCCGTTGCCGCCCAGGGTGCCGCCGGCCTTGATTGACGCGGCGCTGCTGTAACCCAGTCCATTGCTGACGTCTGAACCCGCCGTCGCGTTGAGGATCAGCGTGCCGCCGTTCTCGGCGCTAAGGGTCTGAATGTCAAAGATATCGTCTTCTGCCTGGGTGTTGATGTTGCTGGCAATAATGACTTTGCCTCCGCGGGCGGTCACGTTCGCCTGAAGGGCTGAAAGATCGCCGTTCAGCGTTGTCTGTCCGGAGGTATTAATCACCTCACCCTCGCCGCTCATCGTGTTGCTGAAGACGTAATTTTCGTCGGTATGGTTGAAGTAGACATAGCTGCCGAACAGCCCGCCACGCAGGCTGATTGCCGTCTTCGCATCGAGGGTACCCGCACCGCCCGCCTTACCAAGCGTTGGCTCAGTTATACCCGTGCCGGTGTCCATGTTGCCGCGGCTGCCGATAATTAGCGCACCCCGGTTCGAACCGGAACCCGATGTCCCCACGATCAGCGCATTGCTGCCAGCGGAAAATGAACCGTCGTCAATAACCGACAGCACGCCGTTGCCATAATCGCCCACGCTAACGTTGCTCTGGCTGGTAAAGCTCGAGTCTTTGCCCGCAATAACCAGCTCAGCGGTTTTCCCTGCCCCGGAGACGCCCGCTACCTGCACGCTGCCAACGTTAACCGCTCCGCCGTTCAGTACGTCCAGGTCGCCATTAAGCGTCAACGTACGGCCAACATTCCACTGTGAGCCGCTTCCCGTGACGGTGGCTTTTGGGCTCAGCGTGTCGGTTTCATCCGGCCCGGTACCATTGCCGATGCGCGCATCGTAGGCGGTATTAAGCGCCGCACCGTCTTCAATCGCCAGCGTGGAGCGTGCGCCCAGATCGGTGCCTACGCTAAGAAAATTACTGGTCACGCGAGAGCCAGCACCCGTGGCGATAAGGTGACTGTCATAGCCACGCGTGGTGCCGACAACGATCTCCTTAGCGCTTGCCAGCGCGCCCTCTTCGACTCGAAGGGTGCCCAGGCCAAGATTCAGGTCGCCGTGCAGGACGTATTGATCGTTCAGCGCGTTAAGCTCCGCGTTTGGCCCACGGACCGTGACCACGCTTTCATAAATTTGGCCGTCGAACAGCCGACCGATATTGATGTTATAGGCGGTGATTTTGCCATTATCGATCAGCAGGTTTCCGCGTTGATTACGTCCTACGTAAACATCTCCGGTGTAACCCAGCGTTTCGGTAATACGCGAGTCGCCATCAAAAATAGCATCCGCTGCACGCGCGAAATCGGCAGGTGAAAGCAGTAACAGCGGCGCGGAAAATAGAGCGAGGTAAAGTCTGGAAAGCGGTGTCTTAACCGCTAAAGAATGCGATGTAGAGTTATTCACGGGCTATCTCCGTACTCATTAGCGTGATGTCGGGAAAATCGTTTTTATATGAAAACTCAGATACGTCAGATAACGTAAAAGGCGTTATTTCAGTACGCCTTTTAATGTGGTGTTAATTATTTATGGGTGACAACAGGTGTACAGGTTGGCGCGCTCAGCGTCGGTGCGGATCCTAAAATCCCTGGCATCATCATCGATGAACAATCGAAAATACGCCCTTTTTCTGTCGTCGCGCGATAAGAGAGTTTTTGCCCTCCCAGTGCGTCTGGTTGGGCGCCATTAACGTTAGTCACGGTTATTTCATCCGATGAGCCCAGCCCCAGCATTTTAGCGGTCTCCGCCTGCAGAAGTGGAATAGCCTGATCGGTTTTTAGCGTGGAACAACCGGCTAGCATCAACGTAACGGTTAAAAAGATTAGTGGTTTTCTCATAAATTACCCTTTATATCCAATCAGTTAATTTCACTGATTGTATTTATGTTTACAGTTACCCAAATCAGCAAATAATATATTTCCCTTTCCTAATCGAAAAAACCCTCCTAAAGTAGGGTGGGTATAAAATAATTCATCCGTACTCTTAGATATGCGAAGGTAAAAGGAGGACCCTTTGGGACAGAATTATGCGTTGGTCGTTGATGACCATCCATTGGTAGCAAGCGGCATCGCCAATTTTCTGATTACACACTGCCACTTTAAGCAGGCGCATGTGGTGACGAATGAGGATGATTGCTACCGTCAAATTAGGGACAATGGCCCACCACGCTTGCTGGTAATCGATTTTTGGCTCTCGTCCGGAACGGCCTTGAGTTTACTCAAGGAAATAAAACAACTTTACCCACAGGTACGACTCCTGGTGGTCAGCGGGGATGACAATAATGATATCTGGCGGAAAGTTCATACCGCCGGGGGGCACGGTTTTGTATTAAAAAGCGAACCGCCTGAAATGTTCTCACGGGCCGTTTTCGCACTCACCGATAATCTGACCTGGTTTCCTGAGGGAAACGAACTTTCCATCAAGTCGAATAATGAGAAGTTAAGTAAGTTTAACTTAACGCCGCGACAAATTGACGTGTTAAATATGATTATGCGCGGCTTGCCAAATAAAAGAATCGCCGCGCAGCTTTCAATTTCCGAGCCCACGGTAAAAGAACATATTAGTAATATTTTGAAAAAGATAGGCGTTAATAGTCGTGTCGAGGCCATTACGCTTCTGCATGGCAAGCAGGAACCGTCGGAATGAGGTTTTTTAAGAGTTTACAGAACGATGGTATCTCCGCTCCAGCGCAGATCCGTTTGCTAAACAACACCTTTTTACGGCTGGTGTTCAGCTTTAGCGCGGTGCCCTTTGTCGGTATTCCTTTCGCCATCTGGATTTATATGCTTGGGGACGACCTTGGCCCAACGATTTCCTGGATAATCATTTATCTGCTATGTGCTGTGGCGATACGAATATTGCACCGACGTTATCAGCGCGAAGCGAAAAAAGACGTTGAAAAAGACGTCCTGAGACGCTGGCTTCCGCGTATTAATAATATCGCCTTTATTCACGGGCTGGGAATCTCATCCCTCTATTTAATTACCCCGCAGACGCAGAACTTTGACTTTTTCCTGCTGCTTAATATCAGTATCGCCGCCATCGTCGCCGCCAATGCGACGCATCTGACGCCTGTCATCAGCACCTTTACGCGGTTTTTCTTCGCCTCCTGGGGGATGCTGAACCTCGGTATTATCTGGCGGCTGGATGAGCTGATGTTTATCGTGCTTATGCTGAATCTGCTTTACGGCTTCGCGATTTACCGCCATGCGTTAACGTCACATGCGTTCTTTATTCAGCAAGCGCTGCTTGAGGAAAAAAGCTCACGGCTGGCGGAACAGTTTCGTCAGGCCAAAGAGGACGCGGAGCAGGCGCTGCTGGATAAAAATCAGTTTCTGACCACCGCCAGCCACGATCTGCGCCAGCCCGTGCACGCGATGGGCTTTCTGATCGAGGCCATCCTCCACCGAAACCGGGACGCTAGCCTGACGCCACAGCTTCTTGACCTGCAGCAGAGCGTTCGCTCGGTACATTTGATGCTCAATTCTCTGCTCGATCTCAGCAAAATAGAATCCGGGAATGTACTTTCTGCCCCTGGCAAAGTGGATATCGGTGTTCTGCTCGACTCGGTCATCACGCTGTTTCGCGAAGAGGCCAACAGCCGCGCGCTTAAGCTATGTACCCGGCGGCCCAAACGCCGCATCTACGTGCTGGGCGATCCGCTGCTGGTGCGACAATCTCTGATTAACCTGATTCAAAACGCCCTTCGCTACACGCTCCAGGGCGGTGTGCTGGTCGCCATCCGACCACGCGGCGAGGAGTGTATGGTGGAGGTGTGGGATACGGGGGTCGGTATCGCCGATGACGAGAAGGGCAAAATCTTCTCGCCTTACTACCGTCCCGAGCTGGCATGGAAGATCGACAGCGCCGGACACGGGCTGGGACTGGCCGTAGTGGCCCGTTGTGCCAAGCTGATGAAGGTGAAGTACGGGATGCAATCCATTGAAGGTAAAGGCTCACGCTTCTGGATGCGCTTCACCCAATATACTGGCGAAGACATCGCGCCGGATATTTCGCCCACCTGTGACAACACTGCCACGCCGGTACGCTATGCGCCGCTGCACGGTTCCTGCCTGGTCGTCGATGACGATCCGCTGGTAACGTCTGCCTGGGAGAGCCTGATGAGCATCTGGGGAATCA
>NZ_JAIWJZ010000110.1:0-14681 GCF_020216105.1 Enterobacter sp. K16B | reverse complement strand
TTCGCCTTTCCCTACGGTGATCCAGGCGGTTTTTTCCGTCTCGCTGCGGGTTCGCCAGAACTCGATCGCATGCAGCAGCGGGTGCGCCGCAAAGTACCACGGCTGGCGCTCAAGGCGCAGGTAGTGCGAATGATGATGGGCGATAGCAAAGGGACCTGCGCCAATACCCGGCTGTTGCGGATGCGGCAGGCGACAGGCGTGATGCGCCAGACGATGGGCCAGCATGGCATCGGGTGCGGTGAGTGCGATCTCCAGACACCAGGGGGCGACAAGCGATACCTGAGTAACGTGCGCGAGCCCTGCGCTGCGGGCCGGGTCGGCCAGCAGCTGGTGCAGCGCGCTGAGAATATCTTCATCACTGATGGCCTGCCCGTTATGCCAGTGCGCGCCGCTGCGCAGGTAGAAGCGCCAGCGCAGTTTGTCATCATCAATTTCCCAGTGGTGGGCTAAATCCGCTACCGGCTGCGGGTGGCCGGGCGCGTAGCGCGTCAGCCCCGCGTGAACCGCGCAGATAATATGCTGTTCGGCACGGCGGCGCTGAAGAGACGGATCAAGCGACGTGAGGGCGCGGTACCAGGGTATGCGCAGCGTCGGCTGATGTTTTAGCCATTTGCCGCCTAAAAACGGGGTGATGATGTGATGCAGGCTGGCCGGATCACCGTCTGCCAGCTGCAGCGCGCTCTGGTAATCCCCTTTCTCCAGACAGGCGTGCATCAGCGGCGCGCTCAGTTCGCTGGTGGTCGCCAGGCAATGCAGGATGGCCCGATGCCCGCGTCCCGGCTGGGCGTTCCAGCTTAGCCAGCCGCTCTGCGCCAGCTGGCGCAGCAGGGTGCGCGCGTGGCGTTCGCTGCACACTGCCACCTCCGCCACTTCCGCGATGGTGGTCGGTTTTGGCGCAGCACCGTAATGCTGATAAAGCCGTTGATACTGACGGATTTTCTGAAGCTGGCGCATAGCGACATTCCGGTGACGATAGGGGATGTTGAGAGTGTAGGGTGTTTTGCGGAATAAATAAGGTCTGGATAGATGAAGTGTTCCGGTTTTATTCCCTCTCCTGTGTGGAGAGGGAACAGGAACGCTCAGCGTCAGGCTTCTGTCTGTGCCCGAATCTTCAGGGCAATGCTTTCAGCCTGGGGGCCGAGTATGACCTGCGCATTCTGAGTACCCATTTTCAGAATACCTTTGGCACCCAGCGCTTTCAGCGCCGGTTCATCCAGCACGCTGTTATCCACCAGCGTCAGGCGCAAGCGGGTAATGCAGGCGTCGACACTCTTCAGGTTTTCTTTACCGCCCAACGCCACGATGTACCGGGCAATGGCCTCGCTTTGATCGTCAGACCAACCCGTGATGGTGTCCTCCTCCTCGCGTCCCGGCGTTTTCAGCTTAAAGATGCGGATCGCGAAGGTGAACACCACAAAATAGATCGCGAAGAACAGCACAATCAGCGGGATTAAGATCCACGGCTTCGTGGCAAGTCCCCAGTTAAGCACAAAGTCGATCAACCCGGCTGAGAAACCAAAGCCGTGCAGCACGCCGAGGCTGTTGGCGATCACCATGCTGACACCCGCAAGGACTGCATGCAGGGCATACAGGGCCGGTGCGAGGAACAGGAAGGAGAACTCAATCGGTTCGGTGATGCCGGTCAGGAAGGCCGTCAGCGCTACAGAGAGCAGCATCCCGCCTACGGCTGAACGGCGGGCTTTCGGCGCGGCAAAATACATCGCCAGCGCAGCACCCGGCAGACCGCCCATAAAGATCGGATATGCCCAGGCCATGTAAACGCCGGCATGCGGGTCACCTGCGAAGAAGCGGTTAAGGTCGCCACGGGTCAGGTCGGTGGCAATCTGGGTGACAGAGGACCCCTCGATGCCCGGTACGGCGCCGCCGACCACCAGACCTTTCACCACATCCGGTGCGAGGCAGATGTTATGTACCGCACTCGCGGCGTCATAGGTGACCTTCAGACAGTCGCCGAGGCTAAACCAGAAGACGGAGTGCAGAATGTAGTGCAGGCCAAACGGAATCAACGCGCGGTTGAGCACCCCATAGATAAACCAGCCCGGTTCGCCGCTGCGGGAAACGAGCAGGCTGAAGGTATCAATCCCGTGCTGCACGGAAGGCCAGACGTAGCCGCACACCCAGGCGATGAACAGGCAGATAAGCCCGGTCACGATCGGGACCAGCCGCTTGCCCGCAAAGAAGGCGAGGAAGTCCGGCAGTTTGGTATTCGAGAAGCGGTTATAGCAGTGGCCTGCGACCACGCCGGCAATAATCCCTGCGAAAAAGGACATGTTAATGGATGCGTTAATGACCGCCGTGGCTTTGGTCAGCACCAGGAAGCCGACGGCACCGGCAAGGGCGGCCGCGCCCGCGTTATCTTTAGCCAGACCAATGGCGATGCCAAGGGCAAAAAGTAGCGGTAAGCTGTCGAAAATACCGCCCCCCGCACTGGCAATAAAGGGAATATTAAAAACATCGGGCTGACCGAGACGTAATAAGATCGCCGCCACAGGTAGCGTGGCGATGGGCAACATCAGGGCTTTACCCAGACGCTGCAAATAACTAAATGCATTCATGAGAGTGGGTTCCAGTAAAACTTAATTCACATCGAAAAATAACAGTTTTTATTTTAATGCGAAAGCAGGATGGATGAAATTGTGATGCAGCATAAATTAATTTAATTATATTTGTTCAGTTAATTTATATTTAAATAAACAATGATGAATTGAATTATTTGTCCCGCTTTTTGCCGGGTTGCGCTGGGCATACCCGGCCTGTAAGCTCTGGGCGCACTCATTTTTTAGGGGCGCTCACGGGCATCATCAGTTCGCGCAGACGCTCAATGCGCGCCTCCGGGCTCAGGTAGAGCCAGCGGAACAATATATGCTCTGATTTTTTAACCTGCTTAAAATAGGTTGAGAGATAGTGTAGTTCTTTAGTGAAAGTCGCCATGGGAGGTCTCCGGCTGAGTAATTAATAATCAGACTAAGCCGGAATCAGGGAATAAAACAGGTTGATGTTTTACACCTGTTCCGCATTTAAACCGTTATGGACAGAATAAATAAGGGATTAATAATGATTTACCTAATATGTATTTACTTCATGAATAAAATGCGTAAAAGAAAGCGGGCTCCTGAGATGGACGTCGCCAGCCGACACCGACTGGCGAAGCGCCATGGACTGAAGCGTTAGATAATCCCGGCCTGGTAAAAATCCTGCAGGTTGATGGCGCCGCACAGTTTGCCGGCGTCATCCACCACCGGCGCGGCGGTGATTTTGCGTTTCATCAGGCTCTCTTTGGCCTCAATAGCGCGGCTTTCGGCGTTCAGCGTTAGTCCGCCCTGGGTCATCGCTTCTGACACCTGCGATTCCAGCTTGCCGCCACCCACCAGCCAGCGCCTAAGGTCGCCGTCGGTAAAGACGCCCTTCACAGAGCTCTCGTTGTCACACACCGCCACCAGGCCCAGGCCGGTGCGGCTGAGTTCCAGCATCGCGTCCATGACGCTGGTATCGAGCTTGACCTGTGGAATGGCATCGTCAGTACGCATCAGATGATGCACTTTATTGAGCAGTCGTGCGCCGAGCGCGCCCGCCGGATGCGAACGGGCAAAATCTTCTTCGTTAAAGCCGCGCGCCTGCATTACCGCCATCGCCAGCGCGTCGCCCATCATCAGCGTGTTAACGGTGCTGGAGGTGGGGGCGAGGTGCATCGGACAGGCTTCGCGCTCCACGGAAATATCCAGCGTCGCTTTGGCGGCCAGCGCCAGTGGCGAGCGGGATTTTCCGGTCATCGCCAGCAGAGCGACCGCCTTTTCCTGCAGGCGCGGAATGATGAGATCCAGCTCTTTGGCTGAACCGGAGTAGGAGATAAACAGCATCACGTCGCGGCTTTCGATCATCCCCAGATCGCCGTGCAGCGCTTCTGCCGGATGCACGAAGAACGCCGGTGTCCCGGTGCTGGCCAGGGTCGCGGCAATTTTCTTGCCGATATGGCCGGATTTACCGATCCCGGAGACAATCACCTTTCCTTCGCACTGGATAATGGTGTTGGCCGCGCGTACAAACTCCTCGCCCAGACGCTCCGGCAGGCGGCTGGCTTCCTGCAGTTCCAGCAGCAGGGTCTGGCGGCCTGCGTTTAACAGAAAATCACTCATCTTTCTCTCCGGTTACGATCACGTCGATGCCTTTCTCTTCCAGCGCTTTTTTGAACGCCGGGTCGATACCTGCGTCGGTAATCAGTTTGTCGACGCTTTCCAGGCTGCACACAATGTTGGGGCTTTTACGGCCAAACTTCGACGAATCCGCCATTAAAATCACTTCCCGCGCGGCGTTGCACATCGCTTTGCTGACATTGAACACCTCGTTGAAGGTGGTGACGCCCGCGTTCAGGTCGATGCCGTCGGTCCCCATAAACAGTTTATCGAAGCTGAAGTGGTCGAAGGCGTTCTCGGCCAGCTGCCCGTGAAACGACGCGGATTTCTTACGGAAGGTGCCGCCGGGCATCAGGATGGTCTGCTCGCTGTCAAACTCTGACAGGGCGTTGACGATGTGCAGACTGTTAGTCATCACGGTGATGTTATTAAAGCGGCTGAGCAGGGGGATCATCTGCAGCACGGTGCTACCTGCATCCAGAATAATAGAGTCGCCATCGTGGATAAATTTTACCGCCGCTTCGGCAATCTGCGCCTTCTGGTGGGTGTTGATCAGCGTTTTGTGATCGATGGGCGGGTCCGCTTCGTCTTTGTTGAGCACCACGCCGCCGTAGGTTCGGATGACGGCGCCAGAATTTTCGAGCAATACCAGGTCTTTGCGTATTGTCGTGCCGGTAGTGTCAAAGTAGTGGGCCAGATCGTCTACCGAGCATTTTCCCTGCTTTTGCAGATACTCGAGAATGGCCGCCTGCCGCTGACGAGGTTTCATAGGCGCTTCGTTCCTTAGGTTGCGAAATGATAATTTCGCAAGGCTATAGCTTTCACAACGAAATTATCCATGTTTCAGATTAAGCGCTAATGATAGTGCATTCTGACAGAGTGGATCATGGGGAAAGATCACATCAGGCCGCAATTCCTGCAACGAAATGCCGTTGATTGCCTGGATTTTCACCGGCCGCGCGAAGACGGTCATCCCGCGCATGATCAGGGAATCGCAGATGTTATTGTTTTCATCCAGCGCAACCGCGACGACGACCCGCGGTTTGAAACGTCCGCCGGACCGCCCGACGCCCACGCGACCTTTCTGGCACAGGGCGTCAAACGCGCGGTTAAACTGGTGGATTTGCCAGCCGCCAAACGCCATCTGGCAGATCCAGGCGAGGGCGGCGACGGTAATGAGTGCGGTGACCATATCGGCTCCTTGTTGTATGCCCTCTCCCTGTGGGAGAGGGTTAGGGTGAGGGCTTCCGCCCGCGCGATCAGAACATCACCTGTCCGCCGGTGACGTTAATCGACTGCCCGGTGCAGTACGAGGCTTTCGGGCTGGCGTAAAACAGCAGCATGTTCAGCACGTCCTGATAGTCGCACCCGCGCTTCAGCGGCACTTTATCGATGTAATACTGCTCCACCTCTTCCTCTTTGATGCCAAGCTTGGTGGCGTACTGCGGCAGCAGGGACTGGAACATCGGCGATTTCAGCAGGTTGCCCAGCATCAGCGAGTGAACGGTGATCCCGTATTCGGCCAGATCCAGTGCCAGGGACTGCGTCAGCCCCACGCCGCCAAACTTCGCCGCGCTGTAGCCGGAGTTGTGCTTGCTGCCCACTTTCCCTGATTTGGAGTTGATCTGAATGATGCGCCCCTGAATGCCGTCGCGGATCATCAGACGGGAAAACTCGCGGGCGCAGAGGAAATAGCCCACCAGGTTCACCTGCAGCGAGCGGTCAAAATCCCCCAGTTCGAAATCGCTGATAAACGCGGCTTTTGCGATTCCCGCGCTGTAGACCAGCAGGTCGGTACGACCAAAAATCTCATCCACGCCGCGGGCCAGCGCCATCACGCTCTGCTCGCTGGTGGCGTCGGCACCAAAGCCGTACGCCATTCCTTCGCCAAACTCGGTATTGATGCTATCCGCCACGCGGGCAGCCTTCTCACTCTGAATGTCCACTACCGCCACGCGGTAACCTTCTGCGGCAAGCCCACGGCTGAGGAACTCGCCTAAGGTTTGTCCCCCACCAATGACAACGGCAACCTGACTCATGTCTATCTCCTTAATTACGCAACAAATTTTAACGTGCAGCCTGGGGTGACAGCCTGCGGGACCGGACCATCGACGTGAACCGTGCCGGGATATTCCGCCTGCGGCTGGCCATCAAAACGCAGGGTGATGTGGCCCAGCTCGCGCAGGTTTTGCTCAGCCACGTCGCCGACGGCGGTCACGGCATAGCGCGCTTCGCCCAGCTCCAGCTGGCTTCCGGCCTTCAGCTCGCCCTTCAGCTCGCCGTGGCAGTGAATAAAACAAAACTCTTCGATATCCGCAGGCGCCCCTTCGCGGAAGGTGATCAGCATCTGGTCGCTTAATGCGTCAGCTGCGCTCTGGCCGATGCGGGTAATGGTGGTCTGGTAAATCACGGTCATGGCAAAAACCTCTTATTGATAAATAAAGCCAGAGACAAACCAGGCAATCAGCACCGTCGGAGCGCCCGTCAGGAAGCGGCTGACCAGCACGGACGGCACGCCCACGCGCACGGTGTCCTGGCGCGCTTCGGCCAGCGACAGCCCTACGGGGATGAAGTCGCACGCCGCCTGGGCGTTAATGGCAAACAGGGCGGGTAGGGCGAGGTGCGGGGGAATGTTGCCCAGCCCAATCTGTACGCCAATCAGCACGCCGATGACCTGGGCAATCACCGCGCCCGGGCCGAGGAACGGCGACAGCAGCGGGAAGGAGCAGATCAGCGCCAGCGTGACCAGCCCCAGCGGATGACTGGCGAGCGGGGCGAGGCCGTGGGCAATCCAGTCACCCAGACCAGACGCCATGATGATGCCGATCAGCGCCGAGACGAATGCCATAAACGGCAGGATGGTTTTCAGCACCGTGTCGATGGTGTCGCGCCCGGACTGGAACAGCACCGCCACGGCGGACCCCATGCCCATCCCGACCTTTGCCAGCAGACCATCGCTCTGCTCGGTGATCTTCTTGCTGGTGTCGTAATCGCGCGGGGCCGCTTTTTGCGGTGCGGGAGCGCCATTCACCAGAGAGATGTTGTCCTCCTTCACACCCGACACATAAATGTCTTCAAGGATGTACTGCGCCAGCGGGCCTGATTTTCCGGTGGAGTGAATGTTCACCGTTGGAATGCGACGCTTCGGATAGATGCCGCAGCGCAGCGTGCCGCCGCAGTCGATCACCGCCACGCCGATTTCCGCTTCCGGCGGTTCGCCCTCTTTGAAGCCATCGACCGCTTCCCAGCCGGTCAGTTCACGCAGCTTGTCGACGATCGCCGGGCGCGTGCCCGCGGTGATGTAGACGATTTTTTTGCCTTCGGTGGCGTCGAACTCCAGCGGGCCGCCCCAGCCGCCTGTGCCTTTCTCAATGCGGATCCGGTTCATGCTGTGGCTCCTGAAAGCTGGACTTTCTGTTCAAGCTGGATACCCATTTTTTTCTCGAAAATGGCGGTGGTGAGGTCCGTCACCCAGCCGCGGAAGAAGTTGGTCACCAGACCAACCAGCAGATAGCTCACCGCCAGCGGGCCGAGCGGCAGGCCAAGAGTGGTGAGACCGCTGGCGATCCCGAGATAGACAAACAGCTCGCCGGGGTTGATGTGCGGGAACAGGCCGTTCATGGAATGGCAGCTGTAGGAGGCGGCAGCGTAATAACTCGGCTTGTACTTTTCTGGCATAAAGCGACCGAGGCTTAAGGTCATCGGGTTACAGAACACGAAAGTGCCGATGAAAGGTAACACCAGGTAGCGGGACAGCGGGTTCCCGGCACAGCGCTGGGCGAAACGTTCAATGCGCTGCTGGCCGATAAAGTTAATCAGCGCGTTCATGATCACCAGCAGGCTGATCAGCAGGGGCAGGATCCCGGTCACCATGCCGGTGAACACTTCTCCGCCTTTCTGAAACAGCCCGATGAACCACTCGGCGCCGTGGGTGATGGTTTCTATCATTCTTCTCTCCTCTGGGCTTTTGTTTTTGTATTACCGCGACTAATAGTAATCACTTTGAAAGGTTTTAAAGTGTTAATCAGATCTCACAATGAAAGAAAAATGGATTATTTTGAAAGTTAATCGATGGGGGAATGGATTTTCGGTGGAAAAAAGGGCGGATTTGCGTGGGGGAGGTGTGTACTGCTTCCTTGAGGTGTTGCGGATGCTTTACCATACTGGGTTCTTATCGAACCCGTTAAATGGATGTCTCATGTTCAAGCGTCGTTATGCAGCGCTGTTGCCTGCGCTTATTCTGCTGTCTGCCTGTAGTAGCAAACCTAAGACCGAAGCCGTTCAGCAAACGGCGGGCGCGCCTTCCGGAGGATTCCTGCTGGAGCCGCAGCACAATATGATGCAGATGGGCGGAGACTTCGCGAACAACCCGGCGGCCGAGCAGTTCATCGATAAAATGGTGAGCAAACACGGCTTTGACAGACAGCAGCTGCACGAAATTTTGTCACAGGCGAAACGTCTGGACTACGTGCTGCGCCTGATGGACAGGCAGGCACCGACGGCTCAGGTGCCGAGCGGGCCAAACGGTGCGTGGCTGCGCTATCGCAAACAGTTTATTACCCCGGACAACGTGCAAAACGGCGTGGTGTTCTGGAATCAGTATGAAGATGCGCTCAACCGCGCCTGGCAGGTGTACGGCGTACCGCCTGAAATCATCGTCGGGATTATCGGCGTGGAAACCCGCTGGGGCCGCGTGATGGGGAAAACCCGCATTCTGGATGCGCTGGCGACGCTCTCCTTTAACTATCCACGCCGTGCGGAGTATTTCTCTTCCGAGCTGGAAACCTTCCTGCTGATGGCGCGCAACGAACAGGATGATCCGCTCGAACTGAAAGGATCGTTTGCCGGTGCGATGGGCTACGGCCAGTTTATGCCGTCCTCCTATAAACAGTATGCCGTCGACTTTAACGGGGATGGTCATATCAACCTGTGGGATCCGGTGGATGCCATCGGCAGCGTGGCGAATTACTTCAAAGCGCATGGCTGGACGCCGGGTGGTCAGGTTGCCGTACAGGCAAACGGCGAGGCGTTTGGTCTGGAAAACGGCTTCAAAACCAAATACAGCGTCGCTCAGCTGGCGGCGGCGGGCTTAACGCCAACGCAGCCGCTGGGCAATGTTGATCAGGTGAGTCTGCTGCGCCTGGATGTGGGAACGGGCTATCAGTACTGGTACGGCATGCCGAACTTCTACACCATTACCCGCTATAACCATAGCACCCACTATGCGATGGCCGTATGGCAGCTGGGTCTGGCGGTATCGCAGGCCCGCGTGCCGGCAGCGTCGCCGTTTAGTCAGTAGATCGCTCTGACGGGTAGACCGGGTAAGGCAACGCCGCTACCCGGCATGGTTGCGCGCACGGTGCGACCTGATGCCCTCACCCTGACCCTCTCCTACGGGAGAGGGGCATTTTGCAGAAACATTTCGCCACACTCCCGTTTCAAACGCGCCATTTACATCTCAGTCACCTTTGATTATTGTTATGTTATAACATTAATTATGGTGTCGAGATGTCAACGTCCCTTTTTTCTCTCTCTGCGCCCGTTCGGCTTTTGCTGGCGCTGGTGCTTGTTCTCCTTATCGGCCTGGCTGTGCGCTGGGCGGTGGCATTGCCATGATTGTGATGGATGAACTGATTGCGGGTTATGACCGTATACCCGTCACGCGTGCGCTATCCGGCTTGATTGAGCGGGGAAGCATGACCGCCATTATCGGCGCTAACGGCTGCGGGAAATCCACGCTGCTGAAAACGCTCGCCGGGTTTATTCCCCCCGTAAACGGCAGCTTCCGCTGGCAGGGAAAGCGCCCGGTCATTGGCTGGCTGGCGCAGCGTCACGCGCTGGAGGCGCAATTTCCCGTGACCGTACAGGATGTCGTCAGCATGGGCTGCTGGCCGGGTATTTCGCTATTTTCCGCTCTCCGTCGGGAAACACGCTTGCGTATTGCCCGCGCGCTGGAACGCGTGGGGCTCGAATCCATGGCGTTATCCACTATCGATGAGCTCTCCGGCGGTCAGTTTCAGCGCATGCTGTTTGCCCGCATCCTTGTACAGCAGGCACCGCTGGTGATGCTCGATGAGCCCTTTACCGGGGTCGATGAAGCCACCTGCAATGTACTGATGGATCTGATGCTGGAGATGTATATGCAGGGTCAAACGCTGCTTGCGGTACTGCACGACAGCGAGCGCGTGTCGCGCCACTTCCCGCAGACGTTACGGCTGGACGCTGACATTCCCCAATGGAAGACCGAGCGGGTGAGGGTGGCATGATCTGGCATCTCTTTTTTCAGCCGTTTATCGAGTACGGCTTTATGCGTCGCGCACTGGTGGTTTGTCTGGCGCTTTCTGTCAGTACCACCGCGCTCGGCGTGTTTCTGCAGCTGCGCCGGATGAGCCTGATGGGCGATGCCCTTTCACACGCCATATTGCCCGGCGTAGCCGTGGGCTATCTGCTGAACGGCATGTCACTGCTGGCAATGAGTATCGGCGGATTTATTGCCGGGATTGTCGTCGCGCTGGTGGCCGGGCTGGTCAGTCGTCGTACGCCGCTTAAAGAGGATGCCAGCTTTGCCGGGTTCTATCTTGGCTCGCTGGCGCTGGGCGTGACGCTGGTATCGCTGCGAGGCTCGAATGTCGATCTGCTGCACCTGCTGTTTGGCTCCATTCTGGCAGTGGATAACGACGCCGCGCTGTTTGTGGCAGGCGTTTGCATGTTCACGCTGCTGGCGCTGGCGGTTTTCTATCGCGGGCTGGTGTCCGAGGCGTTTGATACCGCCTGGCTGCAGGTGAACGCCCGCTGGCTGCCAGGCCTGCTGCACGGACTGTTTCTGGCGCTGCTGGTGCTTAACCTGGTGGCCGGATTTCAGGTGCTTGGCACGCTGATGGCTGTCGGGCTGATGATGCTGCCGGCGGTGGCGGCGCGCTGCTGGGTGCGCACGTTGCCAGGGCTACTCCTGATGGCGGGCATTAGCGGCATTTTTTGCGCGTGGCTGGGGCTAAGCCTCTCCTGGGCGGTGAGTCTGCCCGCCGGGCCGTCCATCGTGCTGACGGCCAGCGCACTGTTCCTGGTTTCTGTCTTATTTGGTACGCGAAGCAGGCTCGCGGGCAGCCTGCGTACGCTTTTTTAACGCAAGGGGAAATGATGAAACGTACAGGATTAATTGTGGCGCTCGCGCTGGGGATGATGTCGCAGGGGGCGATGGCGAAAACCCTGAATGTAGTCACCAGCTTTTCGATACTGGGGGATATCACGCAGGAGGTGGGCGGCGATCGGGTGAATGTGACCACGCTGGTTGGGCCGGACGGCGATCCGCATACCTTCGAACCCTCACCGAAAGACAGCGCGGCGCTGAGCAAGGCGGATGTGGTGGTGGTGAACGGTCTGGGTCTGGAGGGCTGGATTGACCGTCTGGTGAAGGCCTCCGGATTTAAGGGCCAACTGGTGGTGGCGTCAGCAGGTGTCAAAACACACACCCTGGAAGAAAAGGGCAAAACCGTGACCGATCCGCATGCATGGAACAGCGCGGCGAATGGCGCACTGTATGCGCAAAATATTCTGAACGGGCTGGTAAACGCCGATCCGCAAGACAAAGCCGCGCTGGAAGCGTCCGGAAAAAGGTATATCGCGCAGCTTAACCAACTGGACAGCTGGGCCAAAGCGCAGTTCAGCCAGATCCCACAGGCGAAGCGTAAGGTGCTGACCAGCCACGACGCTTTTGGTTATTTTGGCCGCGCCTACGGCGTGACGTTTATGGCACCGCAGGGGCTCTCTTCTGAGAGTGAAGCGAGCGCGGCGCAGGTTGCGGAAATTATCAACCAGATCAAAGCCGACGGGGTGAAGACCTGGTTTATGGAAAACCAGCTTGACCCGCGGCTGGTGAAGCAGATTGCATCGGCGACAGGGGCACAACCGGGGGGCGAACTTTACCCGGAAGCGCTGTCCTCCAAAGGCGGCGTGGCGGATACCTACGTTAAGGCGTTTCGCCACAATGTGAATATCCTCGCCAACAGCATGAAATAATCTTTTGCTTGCCGGTGCGCCCGCACCGGCTATTTTCTGAAGCCCCCTCGTAAAACCGGAAGTGCATCCCCATATCTGACGAGAAAGTGCTATCTTGTGCAGCACGTTTTTCTGATGCCTGGAGCGAGAATGACTGACCATGAATTGATGCAGCTGAGCGAGATAGTGGGCCTGGCGCTTAAGCAACGTGGGGCGACCGTCACCACCGCTGAGTCCTGTACGGGCGGCTGGGTTGCCAAAGCGATTACCGATATTGCCGGCAGTTCCGCCTGGTTTGAACGTGGCTTTGTGACCTACAGTAACGAAGCAAAAGCACAGATGATTGGCGTGCGGGAATCCACCCTTGAACAGCATGGCGCGGTCAGCGAACCGGTGGTGATCGAGATGGCCATTGGCGCGCTCAAAGAGGCACGGGCCGATTACGCGATCTCCATTAGCGGCATTGCGGGTCCGGACGGCGGCAGCGACGTGAAGCCTGTCGGCACTGTCTGGTTTGGGTTTGCCAGCGCCAAAGGCGAAGGGATCACCCGCCGGGAGTGCTTTAGCGGCGATCGCGAAAGCGTGCGTCGTCAGGCCACCGTTTATGCGTTAAAAACGCTCTGGCAACAATTTCTACAAAACACTTGATACTGTATGACCATACAGTATAATTGCACCAACAGAACAGAAATCCACGGTGAAGCACAGTCGCTTCTCCCGGCATGACAGGAGTAATAATGGCTATCGACGAAAACAAACAGAAAGCGTTGGCGGCAGCACTGGGCCAGATCGAAAAGCAATTCGGTAAAGGCTCCATCATGCGCCTGGGTGAAGACCGTACCATGGATGTGGAAACGATCTCCACCGGTTCGCTTTCTCTGGATATCGCGCTGGGCGCGGGCGGCCTGCCAATGGGCCGTATCGTAGAAATCTACGGGCCAGAATCCTCCGGTAAAACCACCCTGACGCTGCAGGTCATTGCCGCCGCTCAGCGCGAAGGTAAAACCTGTGCGTTCATCGATGCCGAGCACGCGCTGGATCCGGTTTATGCGCGTAAGCTGGGCGTGGATATCGACAACCTGCTCTGTTCTCAGCCGGACACCGGTGAACAGGCGCTGGAAATTTGTGACGCGCTGGCGCGCTCCGGTGCGGTTGACGTTATCGTGGTCGACTCCGTGGCAGCACTGACGCCAAAAGCGGAAATCGAAGGCGAAATCGGCGACTCTCACATGGGCCTCGCGGCACGTATGATGAGCCAGGCGATGCGTAAGCTGGCGGGTAACCTGAAGCAGTCCAATACGCTGCTGATCTTCATCAACCAGATCCGTATGAAAATTGGTGTGATGTTCGGTAACCCGGAAACCACCACCGGTGGTAACGCCCTGAAATTCTACGCCTCTGTCCGTCTGGATATCCGCCGTATCGGTGCGGTGAAAGAGGGCGAGAACGTGGTCGGGAGCGAAACCCGCGTGAAGGTTGTGAAGAACAAAATTGCAGCGCCGTTCAAACAGGCTGAATTCCAGATCCTCTACGGCGAAGGGATTAACTTCTTCGGCGAGCTGGTTGACCTGGGTGTGAAAGAGAAGCTGATCGAAAAAGCAGGTGCCTGGTACAGCTACAACGGTGACAAAATTGGTCAGGGTAAAGCGAATGCGATCGCCTGGCTGAAAGAGAACCCGGCTGCGGCGAAAGAGATTGAGAAGAAAGTGCGTGAGCTTCTGCTGAATAATCAGGATGCTACTCCAGACTTCGCGGTGGATAGCGCGGATGCTGAAGAAACCAACGAAGACTTTTAATTCTTTCGTTTAACCATGAAGGGCTGCTGATGCGGCCCTTTTTGCATTTCTGTATCAGCAGGTTTTTTATGAGTGAACCGACGCCCCGCCGACCCGCATATGCACGCTTGCTGGACCGTGCGGTACGCATTCTTGCTGTCCGTGACCACAGTGAACAGGAGCTGCGCCGAAAACTGTCGGCGCCGGTGATGGGTAAAAACGGGCCGGAAGAGATTGATGCCACCGCGGAAGATTATGACCGGGTGATTGCCTGGTGTTACGAGCACCACTATCTGGATGATGATCGTTTCGCTTCCCGGTTTCTCGCCAGCCGAGGCCGCAAAGGATATGGACCGGCGCGTATTCGTCAGGAGCTAAACCAGAAAGGCGTTTCTCGTGAGTCCATTGAAAAAGCGATGCGTGAATGCGACACCGACTGGTGTGCGCTGGCAAAAGAGCAGGCGATCCGCAAGTACGGTGAACCCCTGCCGCACGGGTTTTCAGAAAAAGTTAAAATCCAGCGCTTTTTGCTCTACCGCGGCTTCCTGATGGAAGATATTCAGGATATCTGGCGTAATTTTGCCGATTGAACGCATGCGGGATTTTACTTCCCACTAAAGAAAACTTATCTTATTCCCACTTTTTCCAGTAGCTGGCCTGTCCAGGGGTTTACCGATACAGACCTGCTACGACATTTCGTTAGCTTGATTTCAGGATAATTATGAGCAAGAGCACCGCTGAGATCCGTCAGGCGTTTCTC
>NZ_JAIWJZ010000109.1:0-16785 GCF_020216105.1 Enterobacter sp. K16B | reverse complement strand
GCCGATGGTAGTGTGGGGTCTCCCCATGTGAGAGTAGGGAACTGCCAGACATCAAACAAGTGAAAAGGCCATCCGAAAGGATGGCCTTTTTGCGTTATGATTGCCGTGAAAACCGTAGGCCCGGCAGGCAATGCGCCTCCGGGCAAGAAAGCAGATTAATGAATCACCTGCGACAGGAAGGCTCGCGTGCGTTCTGACTTAGGATGGGCAAAGAACTCATCCGGTGGCGCCTGCTCAACAATCTCCCCGCGATCCATAAAGATCACCCGGTCGGCCACGGTTCTCGCGAATCCCATTTCATGTGTCACACACAGCATGGTCATGCCGGATTGTGCCAGCCCAATCATGGTATCCAGCACCTCTTTCACCATCTCAGGATCCAGGGCTGACGTCGGTTCATCAAACAGCATAATTTTCGGCTTCATACAAAGCGAGCGGGCGATAGCCACGCGCTGCTGTTGGCCACCCGATATCTGACCAGGAAATTTATTGGCATGCTCTGCAATACGTACGCGTTCGAGGTAGTGCATTGCCAGCGCCTCCGCTTCCTTTTTCGGCATCTTTCGTACCCAAATTGGCGCAAGCGTACAGTTCTGCAGAACGGTCAGGTGTGGAAAAAGATTAAAGTGCTGAAATACCATTCCCACTTCCTGACGCACGCGTTCAATGTTGCGGATATCTTCATTCAGCTCGATACCATCAACCACAATGCGTCCTTGCTGATGTTCTTCAAGATGGTTAATACAGCGAATGGTTGTGGATTTCCCGGAGCCGGAAGGGCCGCAAAGAACGATGCGTTCCCCCTGCTTTACCTTGAGATTAATGTCTTTCAGGACATGGAACTGTCCGTACCATTTATTCACATTTTCCAGCGTAATCATCGCGTCGGCGGGTGTCATAGTTATTTGGCTCATAATTTCCTCAGTGCGGTGTACGCCCGGTGTTAAAGCGCTTTTCCAGATGCTGGCTGTAGCGCGACATGCTAAAACAAAAGATCCAGTAGATAAGGGCTGCAAAGACATATCCTTCTGTGGACATGCCCAGCCAGACAGGGTCCACGGTGGCCTGTTGCACGCTGCTAAAGAGATCGAACAACCCGATGATGATCACCAGGCTGGTATCTTTGAAGAGGGCAATGATTGTGTTGACCAGTCCCGGGATAACCAGCTTGAGAGCTTGTGGAAGAATGACCAGTCCCTGCGTTTTCCAGTAACCGAGCGCCAGTGATTCCGCCGCTTCGTACTGGCCTTTAGGTAACGCCTGCAGCCCACCTCGTACAACTTCAGCAACATAGGCTGACTGGAAGAGAATCACCCCGACCAGCGCACGGATCAGTTTGTCTATCGTGGTGCCTTCAGCCATAAACAGCGGCAGCATGACCGAAGACATAAACAGAACGGTGATAAGCGGCACGCCGCGCCAGAACTCAATGAAGATAACGGAGAGCACGCGTACGATCGGCATTTTTGAACGCCGTCCCAGGGCAAGTAAAATCCCCCACGGCAGTGCGCCGGCTATCCCCACCGAAGCGATAATCAGCGTCAGCGTCAGTCCGCCCCACTGGCGTGTTTCTACGCGTTCCAGCCCCAGGAAACCGCCATACAGCAGTATCCAGACAATGATGGGATAAACCACTGCCCAGCCGGTAATGTAGCGTCCACGATGAGGCAGCTTTTTCCAGAACATGACCGCGACAGAGAGCAGGCCGATGACCAGCGCCAGATTTATCCGCCAGCGCTGTTCATGTGGATACAATCCATACATGAACTGACCGAAACGCTCATGAATAAACACCCAGCAAGCGCCAGCTTTGGTGCAGTCTGCCCGGGTGGAACCGACCCAGTTAGCCTGTAAAAACGCCCAGTTCAGCAGAGGCGGGATCAATTCCCACATCAGCCACAGGCAGACGATCGTCAGCAGGCTATTACTCCAGCTGGAGAACAGATTCTTACGCGCCCACAGAATGAAGCGTCCACCTGTCGAGTTGGCAGGGCGCGAGGCGTGCGATAGTATCGCTTTTGTCATCATAGATCCTTAGCGCTCGACCAGTGCTATACGACGGTTATAAAGGTTCATCAGCAATGAAATCACCAGGCTGATGATCAGATAGACAGACATGGTGATCGCGATGGTTTCAATGGCTTGTCCGGTCTGGTTAAGCACGGTTCCGGCGAAGAGTGACACCATATCGGGGTAGCCTATGGCTGCGGCCAGCGACGAGTTTTTGACAATGTTCAGATACTGGCTGGTCAGGGGAGGAATAATGACCCGTAAAGCCTGCGGAATGATGACCTGGCGAAGCGTCACGGTATGGGGCAAACCCAGAGAGCGTGCCGCCTCGTGCTGTCCGTGAGGTACGGCCTGGATCCCTGCACGGATAATCTCAGCGATAAACGCGGACGTATAAATCGACAGCGCCAGCGTCAGTGCGGCCAGCTCAGGAATTAATACCATCCCGCCCTGAAAGTTAAAGCCACGCAGATGCGGAATATCCCAGTGCAGCGCTGCTCCGAACAGCCAGTGTGCCAGCAGCGGCAGGCAAACAATCAGGACAGCCGCCGTGGGCCAGGTTCTGCGAAGCTGCCCGGTTTTGATCTGATGCTTGCGATTAAAACGGAATACTCCAGCAGAGAGAGCAAGCGCTATCACAATCGCTCCGATAAAAGCGTACAGTCCATCACCTGGCAGAGGAGAAGGAATGGACAACCCTCGGTTACTGAGGAAAAACATCTCAAACGCGTCGACGGCCTGACGGGGACCCGGAAGGTTACGCAGCACGGCGAAATACCAGAAGAAGATCTGCAGCAGTGGTGGGATATTACGGAACGTCTCGATATAAACAGTCGACAGTTTCCGCAGGAGCCAGTTTTCAGAGAGACGCGCCAGGCCGATAAAGAACCCCAGTATCGACGCGAAGACGATACACAGCGCCGAGACCAACAGCGTATTCAATAAACCGACGACGAACACGCGTCCGTAGGTGTCTCCTTCCTGGTAATCAATAAGGTGCTGAACAATGCCAAACCCCGCGCTGCGATCCAAAAACGCAAAACCGGAGGTAATGCCGCGGTTATTCAGGTTGGTGATCGTGTTATGGATGAGATACACGGCGATGAGAACAACCGCAACGATAGCAATAATCTGGAATAGCCAGGCGCGGACCGCGGGATGAGAAAAGGATAGCGATCCTTTTACGGCTGAGCGGCGATGGGACATAAAGAAACCTCAATAACCATGACTCTGGAGTGGGCACCGCCTGAGCAGTGCCCGTTACAGCTATGACTTAACGTACTGGTGGCGCGTACTGAATACCGCCGTTATTCCAGAGATTGTTCTGGCCGCGTTTGATCTTCAGCGGGCTATCCGATCCCACGTTGCGCTCAAAGATCTCAGAGTAGTTGCCCACCTGTTTGATGATGTTGTAAGCCCACTTGTTATCCAGCTTCAGATCTTTACCGAAATCACCCTCTTTACCGAGCAGGTGCGCCATATCCGGGTTGGATGGATTCGCGGCTTTCTCATCCACGTTTTTCGAGTTGATGCCCATCTCTTCAGCGTTCAGCATGGCAAACAATGTCCAGCGAACAATGGAGAACCAGTCTTCATCGCCACGACGTACCACGGGTCCGAGAGGTTCTTTTGAGATCACTTCAGGCAGGACAATCCACTCAGCCGGGTTGCTCAGCTTAATACGTAAGGCATACAGCTGTGACTGGTCAGAAGCCAGGGTGTCACAACGACCGGACTCCAGCGCTTTAGCCGATTCATCCGAGCGGTCAAATGTCACAGGGGTGTACTTCATGTTATTGGCTTTGAAATAGTCTGCGACGTTCAGCTCGGTATCAGTACCAGCCTGGATACAGACGGTGGCACCATCCAGTTCTTTCGCGCTTTTCAGGCCCGCTTTGTTGTGGGTCAGGAAGCCGATGCCGTCATAATAGGTCACGCCGGTAAATGACATTCCCATACCCGCGTCGCGGGAGGAGGTCCAGGTGGTATTACGGGAGAGCATGTCAACCTCGCCGGACTGCAGCGCCGTAAAGCGCTCTTTCGCCGTCAGCGGGGTATATTTTACTTTGCTGTCATCACCAAAAACGGCAGCCGCGACGCCACGGCAGACATCCACATCAATACCGGTAAATTTGCCGTTCGCATCGGCATAGGAGAAGCCAGGCAAACCGTCACTGATACCACATTGAACAAAACCTTTCTTTTTAACGGCATCCAGTGTCGTTCCCGCATGGGCTTGACCGGCTACGGCAAACAACATGCCTGCAGCGGCCAGGCTGGCTATCATCGTCTTTTTCATAATGCATCCTGTGTGGCGAATTTATCGTTATAGAGGCGTTTTAAAAACGCTTTACCTGTCTGTGGCGTTGGCCAACGTTTATAAAGCAAACGTAATGCCAGTTTTGCGTTCGACAAAATAAGTGAGAAGTGAACGCTTAATGCTGAGTGTAGACAGGCTTAAATAAAACGAGCGCCCCGAAACGGTGCGAAATTACAACCTGTGCCACAAATCGGAGCAAAAGTTTTAACGAGAGTCAGAGGAAATGAAGAGATAGTTTCCAGAGTGAATATTGGCAGGGTATTCAATAGGAATAATGTGTGAAAATCATCACGATAGAATATGAAATTTAAATGAGTATACGGAAAAGTTGTGACTGGCTTCTGGCTGAAATTAATTATGTGAATAAATACGGGGCTATTTTTTTACTTATTTGAAAACACTGCACTCTTTAAAAGCAAAAGCGCGGCCGGAGCCGCGCTTCTGAACAGATGTTATTTGGTCAGGGCAACGATACCCAACGTCAAACCCGCCACAGCGGCTGCACCACCGGCGATAGCACCCGCTGTTTCCCAGTTATCCTGGGTAGTGCCTTTCATACAGGTATTGGTATGAACCAGTCGGCCCTGGTCATCGTAAACCGGTACACATGGAGAGTCGTGCGCGCAACCAGCAAGCAACGCAGCGAGGAGTGCAACGGAAATGAATCTTTTCATGATGTTACCTCAGTATTATTTCTCGTCCGCTATAAAGCCAGGAGGGCAATTAACGAACTGGAGGTTATTTTACCACCGGGGTAAGACCGTGTTACACGAGGAATAATCTCAATTTATGTCGTTTGTAAAAATCGTGGAGAAAAATCGGTTTCAGGAAGAATTAATGGAGAAATTATGAAGCTGCAAAAGGCTGTTTTTACTTAATGCAAACTGCCCTGGTTTTAACGCTGCTATTCTGTAAAGCCTAATTCGTTGTTTATGTTAAAAATAAAAAGGCACCAAAGGTGCCTTTCAGGAAAACATTACTCTTTATGGCGGGTGAATCGTCGGCGGACAACCACAAAGAAAACGGGCACGAAGAAAATGGCCAGAAGCGTTGCGGAAAGCATCCCTCCCATCACGCCCGTACCCACCGCGTTTTGTGCGCCGCTCCCGGCCCCGGTGCTGATCACCAGCGGCATGACGCCGAGAATAAAGGCCAGGGAGGTCATCAGGATGGGGCGAAGGCGCATCCTTGACGCTTCCAGTGTGGCTTCAATAATACCTTTACCTTCTTTCTCCATCAGGTCTTTGGCAAACTCGACGATCAGGATGGCGTTTTTCGCCGATAAACCAATCGTCGTCAGCAGGCCGACCTGGAAATAGACGTCATTGTTTAACCCGCGCAGCGACGCTGCAAGCAGCGCTCCAATGACACCCAGCGGCACCACCAGCATGACTGAGAACGGAATGGACCAGCTTTCATACAGGGCCGCCAGACACAGGAACACCACAATCAGTGAAATGGCGTACAGCGCCGGCGCCTGGTTACCCGAAAGCCGCTCCTGATAAGACATTCCCGTCCAGTCATAGCCGATGCCAGAAGGCAGTTTTGCCGCCAGGCTTTCCATCATCACCATCGCCTCACCGGTACTTTTCCCCGGGGCTGATTCACCGAGGATCTCCATTGATGGCATCCCGTTGTAGCGCTCCAGACGAGGTGAACCATAGACCCAGTGCGCGTTGCTAAAGGCTGAGAACGGGACCATTTCCCCATTCGCGCTGCGCACGTACAGGTTGTTAATATCGCCCGGCAGCATACGGAATTTTGCGTCGGCCTGAACGTAGACCTTTTTCACGCGTCCGTGATCGATAAAGTCATTCACATAGGTGCCACCTAACGCCGTCGAGATCGTCTGGTTAACGTCAGAAATACTGACACCCAGCGCCTGCGCTTTCTCCTGATCGACATCCAGCTTGAACTGAGGTGTATCTTCAAGACCGTTAGGACGCACGCGAACCAGCAGGTCAGGGTGCTCTTTCACCATGCCGAGCAGTTGGTTACGCGCCTGCGTCAGTTGGGTATGCCCCAGGTTAGCCTGGTCAATCAGCTCAAAGTCGAAGCCCGTGGCGGTGCCCAGCTCAATAATTGCAGGCAGGTTAAACGGGAACACGAGACCATCCTTAATCTGACTGAAGGCTTTGGTCGCGCGACCCACAATGGCTTCGACGCCATTTTCCGCCCCCGGGCGCTCCTCCCAGGGCTTCAGGCTGATGAAGGCAATGCCGGAGTTCTGACCCTGGCCGCTAAAGCTAAAGCCGTTAACGGTAAAAACGGATTCCACATTCGCCTTCTCTTTGTTCAGATAGTAATCCTGAACCTGGTCGAGGACCTGCTGAGTGCGCGTCTGGGTTGCCCCCGCCGGGAGCTGAACCATCGTCATAAACACCCCCTGATCCTCTTCGGGCAGGAAGGAGGTCGGTAAACGAAGGAAGAGCACCGCCATTCCGCCGACAATAATGACATACACCACCAGATAGCGGCCGGTCCTACGCAAAATACCGCTCACGCTGTTGCTGTAGTGCTCCACACTTTTATCAAAGCGCGCATTAAACCAGCCGAAGAACCCCCCTTTCTGCGCATGGTGGTCGCCGGAGACGGGCTTGAGCAACGTGGCACAGAGTGCGGGCGTCAGGATCAGCGCAACCAGTACGGAGAGCGCCATGGCGGAAACGATCGTCAGTGAGAACTGGCGATAGATTGCCCCCGTTGAACCGCCAAAAAAAGCCATTGGAATAAAGACCGCCGAGAGCACCATGGCGATCCCCACCAGCGCCCCCTGGATTTGCCCCATCGATTTCTGCGTGGCCTCTTTCGGCGGCAGCTTGTCTTCTACCATGACGCGTTCAACGTTCTCGACGACAACGATGGCGTCATCCACCAACAGACCTATCGCCAGCACCATGCCGAACATGGTCAGGGTATTGATGGAGAAACCGAACGCCGCCAGAACCGCGAAGGTCCCCAGCAGAACGACCGGAACCGCGATAGTCGGGATGAGCGTCGCCCGCAGGTTTTGCAGGAACAGGTACATGACCAGGAAGACGAGAATAATCGCTTCAAACAGGGTCTTCACCACTTCGTGAATGGAGATTTTCACAAAAGGTGTGGTGTCATAGGGGTAGACAACCTTCAGCCCCTGCGGGAAGAACTGCTGCAGTTGCGCCAGTTTGCTCTTGATGGCTGCCGCCGTGTCCAGCGCATTTGCTCCGGTCGCCAGCTTAATCCCCAGGCCGGTTGCCGCCTGCCCGTTGATTTTGGTCACCATGTTGTAGTTTTCGCCGCCCAGCTCAATGCGAGCCACATCTTTCAGATGCACCATTGAGCCATCCTGATTCACTTTGAGCGTGACCCGGCCAAACTCTTCCGGCGATTTCAGGCGGGTTTGCGCGATGATCGAGGCGTTCAGCTGCTGCCCGGGAATGGACGGTGTTCCACCCAACTGGCCTGCCGCTATCTGGTCATTCTGCGTTTTCAGCTGGTTGATAATATCCAGCGGCGTCAGCTGATATTTGTTCATCGCATTGCTGTCGAGCCAGATGCGCATCGCATACTGGGCACCAAACAGCTGGACGTCGCCGACGCCAGACGTTCGGCTGATGGCATCTTTGACGTTTGAGGCGACATAGTCGGAGATGTCATCCTGCGTGAGATGTTTGTTATCTGAAACAAAACCTGCGACCAGCAGGAAGCTGCTGCTGGACTTCTCAACGCCAATCCCTTGCTGCTGTACCTCTTGCGGCAGCAGCGGCATGGCGAGCTGCAGTTTGTTCTGAACCTGCACCTGGGCGATGTCCGGATCGGTCCCTGACTCGAAGGTGAGGGTGATCGTGACGTTACCTGCCGAGTCGCTGGTGGAAGACATATACATCAGGTTATCGATACCGTTCATGTTCTGTTCGATAACCTGGGTCACGGTATCCTGCACCGTTTGGGCATCAGCACCCGGGTAGGTTGCGGATATCGCCACCGCAGGAGGCGCAATGGTCGGATACTGGGCGACGGGAAGTTTGAGAATGGCCAGCCCGCCGGCAATCATTAAAATGATGGCAAGTACCCAGGCGAAAACCGGCCGCTGAATAAAGAAATTAGCCATGTTGTCGTCCCTTAACTGGCTGGAGCGGTGGTGGTATCAGGCGTGGCGACCACGGTTGCCCCCGGTCTGACTTTCTGTAACCCGCTGACAATAACGCGGTCACCGTTTTTCAGCCCTTCTGTTACCAGCCAGCGATCGCCAATTGCCTGTGGGGCGACGACGGTACGTGCCTCAACCTGGTTTTTATCATTCACCACCATAACGGTTGCATCGCCTCGTGGCGTACGCGTCACACCCTGCTGTGGAACCAGGATCGCATCCGGCTGTGTGCCTTCATCAATGCGGGCACGAACGAACATGCCGGGTAACAGCAGATGTTGCGGATTCGGGAAAATGGCGCGCAGGGTTATCGAGCCAGTACTCTCATCGACCGTGACGTCAGAGAACTGCAAAGTGCCTTTCAGTGGGTAGGGCTGCCCATTCTCCATCAGCAGCTCAACGGTACTGGCGGACTCGCCTTTTTGCAGACTCGTCTGTTTCAGACGCATAAACTCATTACTGGACTGGGTGACATCGACATAAATCGGATCAAGCTGCTGGACCGTTGCCAGGGCTGTGGCTTGTCCGTTGGTGACGAGAGCCCCTTCGGTTACGCTGGATTTACCGATGCGGCCATCGACAGGAGACGTAACTTTGGTGTACGCAAGGTTAATACGCGCGCTTTCAACACCGGCTTTGGCAGCAACGACGCTGGCGTCTGCCTGCTGAGCCGTTGCTACAGCCTGGTCATACTCCTGCTTGCTGACATACTGTGTGCCCACCAGTGGGAGATAACGTTTCACGGTCAGGTGCGCAATATTGGCTGCCGCCTGGGCCTTCGCCAGCTCGCCTCTCGCGCTGTCATAGGCTGCCTGATAAGTCGCGGGATCAATCTGATAAAGTGACTCACCCGCTTTAACATCACTCCCTTCCGTGAAGTTGCGACGCAGGATGATGCCGCTAACCTGAGGACGAACCTCCGCAACCCGAAAAGCGTCGGTTCTGCCCGGGAGTTCAGTGGTAACAGCCAGAGGAGCGCTTTTCACGATATGCACGCTGACCTGAGGTGCCTGCGGGGGTTGTTGTTGTTTTTCCTGACCATCGCATCCAGTGAGCAGTACCGCGCAGACAATGAAACCGGATAAGGGTAAGCGTCTGAAATGATTCGTCATTACTGTTCCTTTAAATACCCATTAACCGATATATGTCATGAACCGGTAGTTGGGGCAGAGGGATAAAAAATAAAATGTAGCTGCGTATAATAATGAGGGTATTTAATGTTTTTTAATTTATAAGTGCGAATGAGCTGGCCTGAAGACAAAATCAGAATCGGGCCTGAGGTTTACGGTAATATACGTCTGGCATAATCATCAGATAAACAGCGTTTAAGGTTATTCATTCAGGTCATGAATTTAATTTGCTTAATGTATTTGTATTAATGATAAATTATGTGCGTTGACTTTTTTTGTGCAAAATGAAAACGGAATTTGGTGAATACTTTCATTTTTATGAACGCAGCAATATCTATAAACCTTGTGTATAACGAGTAGTCGTCTATGGCGCGTAAAAAGAAAGAAGAGGCTCAACAGACCCGACAGCAGCTGATTGAGGCGGCTATCGGACAGTTTGCAACACGTGGCGTAGCCAATACGACGCTGACGGACATCGCGGATGCCGCCAGGGTGACGCGCGGCGCGATTTACTGGCACTTCACCAGTAAATCTGAAATTTTTAATGCCATCTGGGAACAGCAATTACCGCTTCGCGACATTATTCGCGACCGGCTTTCCCTTTCCGAAAGTGACGATCCGTTGTTAATGCTTCGTGAGCAGTTTATTACAGCATTGCAGTATATTGCCCATGAGCCCCGGCAATGTGCACTTTTACAAATTCTGTATCATAAGTGTGAATTTAGCAGCGATATGATTTCAGAAAGTGAAATCAGAAAGCGTATTGGGTTCAATGATGACGCGTTACGTGTCACGCTGGAGGGCTGTATTTCGCGGGGGATTATTTCATCCAGGATGAATGTGGACCTCACCTTGATCGTATTTCACGGTTTTTTTAGCGGAATCATTAAAAACTGGTTAATGAATAACGACAGTTTTAATCTCTACCAGCAGGCGCCCGCCCTCGTCGATAGCATTCTGGCGACACTCCCGATCGTTCGCGTATCGCCTCATGATGATTACAGCTCCGCGCCAGGTAACATTTCTCCCCGGGCACAAAGTGCCTCTACGGTCTGCGCGCTGACAGGTTTACCTAACAGATAACCCTGAAGGGTGTTACAGCCAAGCTCGGTCAAAAAGTTTTGCTGTGCTTCGGTTTCCACCCCTTCCGCCACGACTTTCAGGTTAAGTGTTTTTGCGAGGGCCACAATCGCCGAAACAATGGTGGCATCCTCGCTCTCACCGCTTAACTCTTTCACAAACGCCCTGTCGATCTTGAGTTCGCAGGCTGGCAAGCGCTTGAGATAGAGCAGGCTTGAATATCCGGTGCCAAAATCATCAATAGAGGCCTTCACACCTGCATCCGTCAGCTCTGTCAGCACCCGGACACTTTCATCCGGGTTGCTCATTGCCGTGGTCTCCGTCACTTCCATGATCAACATTTCCGGCGGCACATGATGACGCGCCAGGCAGTCGAGAACTGTTTTAACCAGTGAAGGTTGTTCAAACTGCAACGTTGACAGATTGACCGCCATTGACCAGCTTTGATGCCCCTGAAGATGCCATTCCCGCAGCTGGCGGCAGGCTTCATTAATGACCCAGTTGCCAATGGGGATGATCAGCCCCGTTTTTTCCGCCAGCGGCAGGAAGAGGTCCGGAGTCAGTAATCCCTGCTTTGGATGTTGCCAGCGTAATAACGCCTCAAAGCCGAGAACCGGCCCTGCGGGAGCGTGAAATTTTGGCTGATACAGCAGGCGTAGCTCATCACGATCGATCGCCATCCACAGATCGTTCATTAGCTGAAGATGGGTCTGCGCCAGGGTATTCATGGAGGGCTGGAAAAAGTGGTAACCGTTCCGGCCCATATGCTTCGTGTGATACATCGCGGCATCGGCATTAAACATTAGCTCGCGCTCGGTTTTGCCGTCGTGAGGATAAAGTGCGATGCCAATACTGAGGGTCACCACCAGTTCATAGGGGTCGAGATTGAACGGGGTATCGATGGCATGCACCAGCGAATTTGCCAGCGAGGCCGCATCGTCGGGACCTTCACCCTCTGCCAGTAGAACAAACTCATCACCGCCGATACGTGCAAGGGTGAACTGGCCTTTCAGGAGAAGCAGCAGACGCTGCGTGACGGCGACCAGCAGCCTGTCGCCGACATCATGGCCGTAGGCATCATTGACGGCTTTAAAACCGTCGAGATCCATGAACATCAGCGCAAAACGGGTGCCTTCACGATCGGCTTTGCTGATGGCCTGATCGAGTCTGTCTTCCAGAAGAATACGGTTGGGCAGCCGCGTCAGGGTATCATGCAGGGCCAGTTGTGCGAGTTCCCGGTTCGCTTCTGCAAGCGATGAGGCCAGAAGGGCGGTGCGTGCCTGGAGACGGGCATCCAGCATCGACACCAGCAGGGTGATCCCAAGAATAGAGAGCGCGACGACGCTGACCAGCACCGCCAGCCAGCTCCCGTTTATACCGTTATGATGAACCATGGTGGACATCGGGAACTGCGCGGCTTTCATCCCGGCGTAGTGCATACCGGCAATGGCAATCCCCATGGTGATGGCGGCACCCATGCGCATCAGCACGACCTGCGCGGCTTCGTGGCGCAGGCGGAAGGTTAGCCAGAGTGCCGCGAGTGAAGCGGCAAGGGCAATCACAACCGAAATGGCGACCCAGAACGTGTCCCAGATAATCCCGGGCATCACTTCCAGCGCTGCCATGCCGGTGTAATGCATGGCAACAATACCGCCACCCATCACCAGCGCGCCTGGCAGCAGACGACGCAAGCGCAATTGTTCGCTGCTGACAAGCCACAGCGCAAACAGTGACGATCCCACGGCGATAACCATGGATAACACCGTCAGGGTGGCGTTGTAGCTCATGCTCATGGAGAGGTCCATCGCCAGCATGCCAATAAAATGCATGGCCCACACGCCAATGCCCATTGCAATGCCCCCGCCCGCCAGCCAGACGCGTGCGGCGACGCCCTGACTCCCGGCGACACGTGCAGCCATATTCAGGGCGGTATACGCCGCAAGGATGGCAACAACAAAGGAGAGGACAACAAGGATTGAGTTGTATTGGCTAACCAGCATGGTCGGTTCTACTCGAGTGTGAAGTTACGCCAGAGCGGTTGAGAAGGGCGAGACATTATCACCGTAAGGTAACGGCTCAAAGGGATTTAAATCCCCGTTTTTACTGGGTAATAGCAGGTTGGTTTGCGCAATCGCGCGGTCAGTCGAGTTCTGAGCAGTTCACTAACTTGAGCGGATTCACGGAGTTCATATTGCGACACTTATCGGTTTCGGTGCTCATCAGCTCAATCCACTGCATCAGCAGTGTATCGAAAATGAAAACGGAGATTGCAAAGACAACCAGCCACCAGTATTTACGAATCATTGTGTCATTCCGCGAGAAGAGCGCCAGTAGGGTGGGTGAAATATACACGAAAAACCGAGCTTTAAAAGCGGGATAAACGAAGGTTTACACAGCGTTGACGGAGAAGAGAAAGTAATAAAAAAGGCGCATCCCCATGCCAGGTAGCGCCTTTTTAAACAAGCATTTGCTAACCGAAATTAGTTCATGCCGTATTTTTTCAGTTTCTTACGCAGAGTACCACGGTTGATACCCATCATCAGCGCAGCGCGGGTTTGGTTACCGCGGGTGTATTGCATCACCATGTCCAACAGTGGCTGTTCAACTTCAGCCAGTACCAGCTCATACAGGTCATTAACATCCTGACCATTCAGTTGAGCAAAATAGTTCTTCAGTGCCTGTTTAACCGAGTCACGCAGGGGCTTTTGAGTTACCTGGTCCTGAGAGTTAACGGTAGAAACGGTCAGTACGTCAGAATTTACGCGTTGTTCGAACATAGTTCTGTCAGCTCTTTATTTCATTACGCAAGATTTTCGAAGTATGCCTCCAACGCCTCCAGCTGTACGCTGGCATCCTCTATGGCGTTGAATGTGCGCCGAAACTGGTCATCTGGAGCATGCTCCTGGAGATACCAGGAGACGTGTTTACGCGCAATTCGGTACCCTTTTGCCTGACCATAAAAGTCATGCAATTCCCGAACATGCGAACAAAGCAAGCGCTTAACCTCTGCCAGTGGCAGGGGGGCAAGCAGCTCCCCAGTGTCCAGATAATGCTGGATTTCCCGGAAGATCCAGGGTCTTCCCTGAGCGGCACGTCCTATCATCAGAGCATCAGCTCCCGTATAGTCGAGCACAGCTCTGGCTTTAAGCGGGTCAGTTATGTCGCCATTCGCGATAATCGGAATGGAAACTTTCTGCTTAACTGCCCGAATGCTGTCGTATTCAGCTTCACCGTTGAACAAACAGGCGCGAGTGCGTCCATGAATGGTCAGGGCCTGAATGCCACAGTCTTCGGCCAGTTGGGCAATTTCTACACAGTTACGGTGTTCCGGCGACCAACCCGTGCGAATCTTCAACGTAACAGGAACGTCCACTGCGCTGACAACCGCCGTCAGGATAGATTTCACCTGATCGGGGTATTGCAGAAGGGCTGAACCTGCAAGCTTGCGATTCACCTTTTTGGCCGGGCACCCCATATTGATATCAATAATCTGGGCACCACTTTCCACGTTAATCCGCGCGGCATCTGCCATCTCTTCAGGCACGCTTCCGGCAATTTGCACGGTGCGGATACCTGGTTCATCAATGTGCACCATCCGAAGGCGGGATTTATCGCTTTCCCAGACCTGCGGGTTAGACGACATCATCTCGGATACGGTTAAACCGGCTCCCATCTCATAACACAGCGTCCTGAACGGCCGGTCTGTTATACCTGCCATTGGGGCTGCGATCAGGCGATTTCTAAGCTGGTGGTGTCCGATGCGCATGAGTTAAGAAATGACCATACTGTGACTGCAAGGCGGCGTATATTACGCATTTTTTGCACGAGATGAAAGGCCAAACTTTGAACAATCCACTGTTATAGATCATGGAATCGCCGCTCTGT
Source organism: Enterobacter sp. K16B (assembly GCF_020216105.1). NCBI lineage: Bacteria > Pseudomonadati > Pseudomonadota > Gammaproteobacteria > Enterobacterales > Enterobacteriaceae > Enterobacter > Enterobacter sp. K16B. The sequence goes on along the minus strand of NZ_JAIWJZ010000109.1, from coordinate 2,231 downwards.
CTTTCCGTTCAAAATTATTCACTATTTAAATCATTACGTTAGGCGGGGATGGTTATTTTATGGACGCTTACAATTTACCGTAACTTCTCGTCATTTCTGAATAAAAGCGTCACTGAAGCGGGATATTCTGCTGTTTTTAGCAGCAGTTTTTCCCGCTTCTTTGCGATCTGCGTCGCATTTTAGAAGATGATCGTATTGCGAGAAATGCCTGTTATTCGACCACTACACGTCCATGCAGAGACTGTACCGGACGGTTATTATCATGATGCATGGTATGGGTAAACTTATCGAGCTGTTCTGCGGAGACTGTCATCGGGTGCTTAAGCACAATCCAGGTGACACCTTCTGAACACGGAGGGGTGGTCAGTGAACCACTAAAGCGGAAGTATGTTTTATCTTCCGGCAGCAGCGTATTCAGGTTGAGATCTCCTTTGATGGAGACGTTCTGCTCGGCCAACTGAGGCATCACGCTCCACAGCTTTTCAAGCTCCGGGTTTGCGGCGCCTTTATCGAACATCACCGCAACCACCGTCAGCTCCCCTGCGGCATTTTTATGAACCAGGTGCATTTCCATTGCATATTTCTTGCCGTGAACGGTGTTTTCGCTCGGAGAGTGGAAATGGAACTGTTGTAACGTCCAGGTTTGCTTATCCAGCGTGATCGTATCGCGGGTGTCAGCCGGTTCACTTGCCTGAATGGTGTGGCCATTGTTCGTCAGCGTCACGGGGCCATCAATGTAGTGCGTTTGGAGCGGGGAGAGATGGGCGTCCAGGGTCGAATCAATATTAATCGGCGACTGGTTCATTCCTTTCTGACAGGTCTTGTATGCCTCGTCCAGTTCGCCCCAGTGTTCCGGTGATTCCTTCCCTTCGTAGCCCCAGTGTGATGCGAATGCTGAAGCCGTAACCATGCTCAGCGCCAGCAGCGCTGCCTTGCCTGTAATGTGTTTCATCATATTCTTCCGGTGAATTTTTGTAATACAAATCAACATGATTTGTGTGGTTATTTTACCGGAGAATGAGTAGAGGAATGAAGCCGATTGGCAGGGAAAGCGGCGTGGTCAGATGACCACGCCAAAACCTTATTTTTTACGGCCGGTGATACGGCACCACTCTTCTTTTTCCACCACCGGGTCGAGAGTGAAGAGGTCGGCATAGGCTTCGCATACGCTGTCAGCCTGGCTTGCCAGAATGCCGGAGAGCCCCAGCAGACCGCCCTCAACGGGCAGCACGCTGATTAACGGCGCCAGCTCGCGCAGTGGACCCGCCAGAATGTTTGCGACTACCACATCGGCTTTCATGGCGTCTGGTTGCGCGTCCGGGAGATACAGCTCCAGACGATCGGAGACGCCGTTGCGCTCAGCATTATCGCGGCTGGCCTGAATCGCCTGTGGATCGATATCGATCCCGATGGCTTTTGCCGCGCCCAGTTTCAGTGCGGCAATGGCGAGGATCCCGGATCCGCACCCGAAGTCGATCACTGTCTTACCGTCAAGATCCAGGCCATCCAGCCACTGCAGGCACAGGGACGTGGTTGGATGGGTGCCTGTACCAAACGCCAGGCCCGGATCGAGCATCACGTTAACGGCGTTTTCATCAGGGACTTCACGCCAGCTCGGACAGATCCACAGACGTTTGCCGAACTGCATAGGGTGGAAGTTATCCATCCACTCGCGTTCCCAGTCTTTGTCTTCCAGCTGTTCGATTTTGTGAGCAAAACCCGCGCCCAGCAGCGGATGGTTTTCCAGAATGGCGACCACTTCTTTCATGTCAGTTTCGGCATCAAACAGGCCAATAACGTCGGTGTCGCCCCACAGGCGGGTTTCGCCCGGCAGTGGCTCAAAGACCGGCGTGTCATGCGTGTCCTGGAAGGTGATAGAGACCGAACCGGCCTCCATCAGCGCATCGCTCAGTTCCTCGGCGTTAGCGCCGGTTGTGTTCAGTTTTAGTTGGATCCACGGCATGGCAAAACTCTTTATTTATCAGTAGAAATCACAGGTTGTGGGACGGGCTGACCGAAACGGTTGCCCACCACAAACGCCAGTAAACTTAGCAGTAACGAAGGCACAATCGGATGGAAGCCCAGGTACTGAATTTTAAACGTTGCGAGAATGGCATACAGCACACCGCCGACAATCATGCCGCTCAAAGCGCCCGCAGCATTCGCCCGTTCCCAGTAGAGCCCTAACACCAGCGGCCAGAGGAAAACGGCTTCGAGGCCGCCAAACGCCA
>NZ_JAIWJZ010000108.1:0-28779 GCF_020216105.1 Enterobacter sp. K16B | reverse complement strand
CCGCCACCCGGCAAGAAGGTTCACCCGTGCTGCCCCTGTTCTTCCAGCGCCACCGGCCACTTACGGAAAATCAGCACCGACCAGACAAGCGCCACCAGTGCCGGAATGGCACCCAGATAGCCAATCGCCGACATCGAGACGTGCAGGATGACCTGATTTCCCACCAGCGCGCCCGCGCCAATCCCCAGATTGAAGATCCCCGAAAACAGCGACATGGCGACATCCGTCGCGTCCGGCGCCAGAGCCAGCACCTTCACCTGCATGCCCAGACCAATAATCATGATCGCCACGCCCCAGAACAGGCTGAGGATCGCCAGCTGGATCTCACTGCCCGCGGCGGGCATCAGCAACAGCAAGCAGGCCAGCAGCAGGCCGATGGCGCTGCTCACCAGTGTGGAGGCATGTCGGTTACCCAGCTTACCGAACAGCACGCTGCCGATAATGCCCGCGCCGCCGAGGATCAACAGTAAAACAGTGGCAAAGTTGGCACTAAAGCCCGCCACCACCTGCACAAAGGGCTCGATGTAGCTGTAGGCCGTGTAGTGGGCGGTGACCACAATGACGGTGAGCAGATAAATACTCAGCAGTGCCGGACGACGCATCAGCAGCGGCAGGCTTTTCAGCGAGCCGGAATGTTCGCTGGGTAGGGCGGGCAGCAGTTTTATCAGGCATACCAGCGTCATCAGCGCACCCATGCCGATGGCGAAGAAGGTGGTACGCCAGCCGAAGTACTGCCCGACGATGCGGCCAATCGGCAGGCCGAGCACCATCGCCAGCGCGGTACCGGTGGCTATCAGGCTCAGCGCCTGAGCGCGTTTACCCGCTGGCGCCAGGCGAATTGCCAGCGACGCGGTGATCGACCAGAACACCGCATGGGCAAAGGCAATGCCGATGCGACTGATGACCAGTACCGTAAAATTCCACGCCATAAACGACAGCACATGGCTGGCAATGAACAGCACGAACAGACCTATCAGCAGCCTGCGCCGCTCGATCTGGCTGGTCAGCAGCATAAACGGCAAGGACATCAGCGCCACCACCCAGGCGTAGATGGTCAACATAATGCCCACCTGCGCGGTTTCCATCTGGAAACTTTCAGCGATGTCAGACAGCAGCCCAACAGGCACGAATTCGGTGGTGTTAAAAATAAACGCGGCAATGGCCAGCGTGACCACGCGTAGCCACGCAACCCTGCGGGAAACTGTGTTCGTTGTCATAGGGATGTCGGAGATTCGTTGCTGAAAAGAAGAGGAGACGATCTTAAAACGTCAAAAGGTGAAAACTCAACCATTATGTGATGCAGATCTCAATATTTACCTTATGAAAGCGGTAGCCGCAAGCGTGCTTTTCATTGAATATAAAAGAACAACACAATAAAAACAGGCGGTAAGACAATGCAGGAGATTGATTTTTATCTGGTCGATGCGTTCAGCGAGACCTCGTTTGGCGGTAACCCGGCCGCCGTTTGCCCGCTAAGGGAATGGTTGCCCGATGAAACCTTGCTGAAAATGGCGCAGCAGCACAATCAGTCTGAGACGGCCTTTTTTGTCTGCAGCAAAGGGGGTATTGAGCTACGCTGGTTTACCACGCTTACCGAAGTCAATCTCTGCGGTCACGCTACGCTTGCGGCGGCGCACGTTCTGTTTACCGAGCTGGACTACCCTGATTCACGGATCCACTTCGATACCGCCTCCGGTCGCCTGACGGTCAGCCGGGAGGGCGACTGGCTGACGCTGGACTTCCCGGCATGCCCAACCCATGAAGAGACACCGCCGCCGGAGATGCTCTCGGCGCTGGGTATTACGCACTATGTTGAAGCCCGTAAAGGACGTGCCTGGCTTATCGTGCTCGACAATCGCCAGCAGGCCGAAGCGCTCATGCCAGACTTTTCGGCGATGACGCCAGGTGAGCATAAGGTGAGTGTGACGGCGCGTGGGGAAGGGGAATATGATTTTGTCAGCCGCTTTTTCTCCCCGGGCGTCTCCGTCCCGGAAGACCCGGTCACCGGCTCCGCCCACACCATGCTGATCCCTTACTGGAGCGAAAAGCTGGGTAAAACCAGACTGTTTGCCCGTCAGGTTTCAGCCCGGGGCGGTGATGTGCGCTGTGAGCTGAAAGGCTCCCGCGTGCTGATGGGCGGTCAGGCCACGCTTTATCTGAAAGGCACAGTTTTTCTGCGCTAAATAGCCATAACAAGAGAGGAAGAGACAATGCAGGAAATTGATTTTTATCTGGTGGATGCCTTCAGCGATAAAACCTTTGGCGGTAACGCCGCAGCGGTATGTCCTCTGGAAGAGTGGCTTCCGGACGAGACGCTGCTCAAAATGGCGCAGCAGCACAACCAGTCTGAGACCGCCTTTTTCGTGCGCACCGACGGCGGGTTTGAGCTGCGATGGTTCACCACGCTGGATGAAATTAACCTGTGCGGACACGCAACGCTTGCCGCCTCACACGTTATTTTCGAATACCTGGATTATCCGCATACCGAAATCACCTTCAGCACGCGCTTTGTCGGCGAGCTGACCGTCAAGCGCAGCGGCGACTGGCTGACGCTGAACTTCCCGGCGTGGTCGACTGAGGGTGTGGAGAACCCACCTGCGGCGTTGTTTAGCGCGCTGGGCATTACAGCGGCGAAAGAGGTGCGCGTCGGACGCGATTACATGGTGGTGCTGGAGAGCCAGCAGCAGGTAGAAGCGTTAACACCGGATATTGGCGCGCTGCTTCCGCTGGATAAAATGGTTTGCGTGACGGCACCGGGAGACCAGTATGACTTTGTCAGCCGCTTCTTCTGTCCGGGGGAAGGGGTGCCGGAAGATCCGGTGACCGGATCCGCCCACAGCATGCTGATCCCGTACTGGAGCGAAAAGCTGGGCAAAACCACACTCAACGCCCGCCAGGTGTCGTACCGTGGCGGGGATCTGCGCTGCGAACTGAAGGGCGACCGGGTGTTAATTGGCGGTCAGGCGACCCTGTATCTGAAAGGACGTATCTTTTTACGCTAACAGCGTGACGCGATAAGTTAATACTATGACGTACCCTGGCAGGCCTACGCTATGTTGAAAGGCTATATTGAAAGAACAATAGCAAGGAGCCTGCCATGTATTCCATTACCTCTGAATCTGCACATCACCCGGATATCCTTACACTGATTGCGGCGCTTGACCGCTATCAGAGCGAACTCTATCCCGCCGAAAGTAATCATCTGCTCGACCTGTCTGCGCTTGCGGAAGACTCGCTTATCCTGATGATCATCCGCGACCCGCAGCTGAAGGCCGTCGGCTGCGGAGCCATCGTGCTCAACGGTGACGGCACGGGAGAGATGAAGCGGGTCTATATCGATCCGGCTCATCGCGGGCAACATCTCGGCGAAACGCTGCTGGCCGCCCTGGAAGATGAGGCTCTGAGCCGTCATTGCCATACGGTACGGCTGGAGACGGGCATCAAACAGCACGCCGCGGTGCGTCTTTATGAACAGTGCGGATACGAAATGCGCCCGGCGTTTGCCCCGTACGTTGACGATCCGCTCAGCCTGTTTATGGAGAAGGCGCTGGTTGCAGACGTTCGTTTAGCAGCGCTATAAAGGCTTCCAGCTGGCGGGTCATCGCCCCGCGTCGCCACACCAGCCAGGTGGTGAGCCAGCGCCAGTTCTCCGCCAGCGGCCAGGCTTCAATCTGATGATGCCCTGGCATACTCTCCAGCATCGAGCGCGGCATCAGCGCGATGCCCGCACCGGCAATCACGCAGGCGAGCATCCCGTGATAGGACTCCATCTCGTGAATACGGCCAGGGGTGGCTCTGTCCGCATGAAACCAGCTCTCCAGATGCCGACGGTACGAGCAGTTTGCGCGAAAGGCGTAAACATCGCTGCCGCTGACCTGCGCGGCACGTGAGACTTCCGCCTGTCCGGCCGGCGTGACCAGCATCATCTCTTCCCGGTAGACCGGCATGCCCTCCAGCTCCGGGTGCGACAGGGGCCCGTCAACAAAGGCGGCGCTTAAGGTTCCCTCCAGCACGCCATCAATCATGGTTCCGGATGGCCCGGTAGAGAGGGCAAACTGGATACGCGGGTAGCGCTGGTTAAACTGCGCCAGCGTCTCCGGAATGCGCACCGCGGCAGTACTCTCCAGCGCGCCGAGGGCAAATAACCCCTGCGGCTCATCACCCGCCACGACCATCCGTGCTTCATCCACCAGCGCCAGGATCTGCTTGCTGTAGCGCAGGAAGTTATGACCGGCGGGGGATAACCGCAAACGCTGGTTCTCACGAATAAACAGCTCAACGCCGAGGTCGGCCTCCAGCTGACGGATGCGGGTGGTGAGATTAGACGGCACGCGATGCACCTTCTGCGCCGCCTGGGTGATACTGCCCGTCAGCGCGACGGCGTTAAACATTTCAAGCTGGGTTAAGTCCATGGCATTCTCGTTTCGTGAATAAGGTGGTTAGTATTATTCATTTTTAAGAAATAGCAGAGTGAGCCACAATCAATCAACCGAAATACGTGGAGAACACCATGACTTATTCATCTGCAACACATGCCTTCTCTGTTAACCCGGCCAACGGGGAAACCCTCGCCGCGTATCCGTGGGCGACGCCGGAAGAGGTTGACCACGCCATTTCTCAGTCAGACGCGGCATATCGCCAGTGGCGTCGTGAAAGCGTTGCCCACCGGGCGCAGAAGCTGCGCGATCTCGGTGCCGCGCTGCGAAACCGCGCGGAAGAGATGGCGCAGACGATTTCCCGTGAGATGGGCAAACCCATCCTGCAGGCGCGGGCGGAAGTCACAAAATCCGCTGCGCTGTGCGACTGGTATGCCGAACATGGCCCGGCGATGCTGCGCGCGGAACCCACGCTGGTGGAAAATGATAATGCGGTTATCGAATACCGTCCTCTGGGGCCGATCCTCGCGGTGATGCCGTGGAACTTCCCCCTCTGGCAGGTGCTGCGCGGTGCAGTGCCGATCCTGCTGGCAGGTAACAGTTATCTGCTCAAACACGCGCCAAACGTGCTCGGCTCGGCCAGCCTGATTGCGCAGATAGCGGCCGAGGCCGGTATTCCGGCAGGCGTTTTTGGCTGGGTGAATGCCACCAATGAGGGCGTCAGCCAGGCGATTAACGACAGTCGTATTGCTGCGGTGACCGTCACCGGCAGCGTGCGTGCCGGTGCGGCGATTGGCGCCCAGGCCGGAGCTGCGCTGAAAAAATGTGTGCTTGAACTGGGCGGTTCTGATCCGTTCATCGTCCTTAACGATGCCGACCTCGATCTTGCCGTGAAAGCGGCGGTAGCGGGGCGCTACCAGAATACCGGACAGGTGTGCGCGGCGGCAAAACGCTTCATTGTGGAAGAGGGTATTGCGGATGCCTTTACCCAACGCTTTGTCGATGCGGTTGCTGCGCTGAAGCTCGGCGCTCCGGACCAGGAAGAGAACTACCTGGGCCCGATGGCGCGTTATGACCTGCGGGATGAACTGCATCAACAGGTGCAGGCCACGCTGGCCGAAGGGGCAACGTTGCTGCTGGGCGGAGAGAAAATCAGCGGTGAGGGTAATTACTACGCCGCGACCGTACTCGGCAATGTGACGCCTGAGATGACGGCTTTCCGTCAGGAACTGTTTGGTCCGGTCGCGGCCATTACCGTCGCGAAAGACGCGGAGCATGCCCTGCTGCTTGCCAACAACAGCGACTTTGGTCTGTCTGCCACCGTCTTTACTGCCAGTGATGCGCAAGCTGAGAGATTCTCCCGCGAACTGGAGTGCGGCGGCGTGTTTATCAATGGCTTCAGCGCCAGCGATGCGCGCGTGGCTTTCGGTGGCGTGAAGAAAAGTGGCTTTGGCCGCGAGCTCTCCCACTTTGGGCTGCACGAGTTCTGCAACGTGCAGACGGTGTGGAAGGATCGCGTGTAATTTTTCGGCCCTCATCACGAGGGCCCTTGTCATTTCACTGCAATGGTTCTGTCATTTTCATCTCGTAGACTCGCTCGCGTCTAACGTATTGTTAATGAAGAAAATTATGAACCTAACGCAAATTTTTCGCCGTATTGCGCAGCGTCTCATCCCCCGTCAGTTTGGTCTGCTGACGGGTATCTTTTGCATCATTGGCCTTTTCTCCGCGCTGCAGCTCTCCTCGTCATTTCTGCTTAACGCCTCCCTGAACGAAGCCCAGCGCAACGAGCAGCGCAATCTGCTGGCCTGGCAGCAGCAAAGCAAGCTGGATCTGGCTCGCGTCTCACTGCTCGCCGCAAGCGACCTGCTTAACCGTTCCGGGGTCTGGTTTATGCAGGATAAAGAGACCGGCTCCGACGGTAGCTGGCACAGCCTGATGGATGAGGCGCAAAAGGCGCTGACGGTGTCTCAGCAGGCGTGGAAAGCCTGGCTGGCGCTGAATCCGCCGAAAGACGACGCCCTGGTGAACAGCTATCAGCTCTTCTACGGCGCGATCCAGGAGCAGGCTGACGGTCTGCTTAAAACCAACACCATCGATGCCTTTTTTGCGGTACCGGCTCAGGCTTTTCAGAGTGACTTTAATGACAACTATGCCCGGTATCAGCAGGCAAGCGAGAGGCAGGCCGTACAGGGCCGACAGACCTTAATGGCGCAGCTCTCCGGGCTGCAAACGCTGTTCCTGTTTGCACCGGTACTATTACTGGCCATCGCCGTTGCCGTCTGGTTTGGCATGGCCAGATGGGTTATTACGCCGCTGCGCCGGCTTATTGCACATATCAACCAGCTGGCGGCGGGGGACCTCTGTGGCACGCCGCCGGATGTCAGGTGCTTTAACCGGGAAGTCTGGCAGCTGAGCGACAGCATCGCCACGATGCAGCACGGTCTGCAGCAGCTGGTGACGCAGGTTAGCCATGCCACAGCCACCATGGTGGAGAATATTGACGCCCTGGCGCAGGGTAACCAGAAGCTGTATCAGCAGTCGGCACGTCAGGCGAAAGAGCTTGAGGATGTGACGGCGCATATCGCGGCGCTGGAAACCCATGTAGAAGGCAATACCGGCTATGCCCGGCTCGCCAGCTCGCGGGCGGATGAGGCGCGTCAGGCGGCGGAGGGCGGTGACCAGATGATGTCGACGGTAAATGCGTCTATGCAGGCGATCGTCGACCGATCCTCAGAGATGCGCGGGATCGTGGCGATGATCGACAGCGTGGCGTTTCAGACGAACATCCTGGCACTGAACGCCGCCATCGAGGCTGCCCATGCCGGAAACCAGGGGCGCGGTTTTGCCGTCGTCGCACGGGAGGTTGGGCTGCTGGCCAGAAAGAGCAGCCACTCGACGCAGACCATCCAGGAACTGATCAACCGCTCTTTGCGGGGTATTGAAGACGGTTCCCGCGCCGTTAACCTGATGGAAGAGAATCTGCAGCAGGTCACCGGTCTGGTGGGTAATTTAAGCAGTCTGCTGAATGAGATCTCCACCGCCACGCTCAGCCAGGGCGAAAGTATTCATCAGATGACGCGTCAGCTTCAGGCGCTGAATCACGTCTCCCGTCAGACAGATATTCTGGTCTCTGACGCCTCGGAGGCCTCGGAACGTCTGCAAAAGCAATCCGACATTTTATTGCAGGCCGTTTCGCGTTTTCGTCTTAGCGCCTGACGCAATACATAAGCCTCTGTTATACTCGCAGCCCGTTTTAGCCTGAGGGCAAGGAGCAAAGAGTGGCTGCGGTCATCCATAATGAGATGCTGGACGAGATTCTGGCGCAGGTTCGTCCGTTATTGGGAAAGGGGAAGGTTGCCGACTATATTCCGGCCCTTGCCTCGGTCAGCGGGAATAAGCTGGGCATTGCTATCTGTACCATTGACGGACAGCGATACCAGGCCGGTGATGCGACTGAGCGTTTTTCCATTCAGTCTATTTCTAAGGTGCTGAGTCTGGTGGCGGCGATGCGCCAGTATGAGGAAGACGAGATCTGGCAGCGCGTGGGCAAAGACCCCTCCGGCCAGCCGTTTAACTCACTGCTTCAGCTCGAACTCGAACAGGGTAAGCCGCGCAACCCCTTTATCAACGCCGGGGCGCTGGTGGTCTGCGATATGCTGCAAAGCCGCCTCAGCGCACCGCGCCAGCGCATGCTTGAGATTGTTCGTCAGCTTTCAGGCGTTGAAGACATTGCCTACGATACGGTGGTGGCGCGCTCGGAGTTTGAGCACTCTGCCCGTAACGCGGCCATCGCGTGGCTGATGAAATCCTTCGGTAATTTTCATAACGATGTGGCCACCGTACTGCAAAACTACTTCCATTACTGCGCCCTGAAGATGAGCTGTGTTGAACTGGCTCAGACGTTCCTGTTCCTGGCGCACCAGGGGCACGCACCGCATCTTGATCAGGAGGTGGTCTCGCCCCTTCAGGCGCGTCAGGTTAACGCCCTGATGGCAACCAGCGGGATGTATCAAAACGCCGGTGAGTTTGCCTGGCGTGTCGGCCTTCCGGCGAAATCGGGCGTTGGCGGCGGAGTCGTCGCGATTGTACCGCATGAAATGGCGATTGCGGTCTGGAGCCCGGAGCTGGATGAAACGGGGAATTCCCTTGCCGGTGTGGCGGTGCTGGAGAAGCTGACCCAGCGTCTGGGACGTTCCGTTTACTGATGTCTGACCTGGATCCTCTCTTTTCCCGCCTGGCGCGATCGACATTTCGCTCGCGCTTTCGCTTAGGCGAGAAAGAACGCCGCTACTGCTGGGACAAAGGCCCCGAAACCATTGACCAGCATGCCGCTGATTTTGTCGAAAAGCGGCTTGCGTCTGCACACCCCGCAAACGACGGCAAACAGACGCCCATGCGCGGTCACCCGGTGTTTATCGCCCAGCATGCCACGGCCACCTGCTGTCGGGGCTGTCTGGCTAAGTGGCACAACATTCCGTCGGGTGTTCCGCTGACGGCGCAACAGCAGCAATACATCGTCAGCGTGATCCACCACTGGCTGGTGCGCCAGATGAACGCCCAGATTTGACGAGTTATGATCCCGTTGTAATTGTGTTATAGATGCATCCTAAGTGAGCCCCGATCATGCTGACGACCGCAATAATTGCCATGCGTTATCATAGGGAATGATATTTAATGCGTTCTGCTCTTACCGCTTTCAGGCTGTTCCAGGTTGACACGCCGCTGCGAAATGCATCGACGATCTTTCTACTCACCACCTTGTTCTATTTTGTGGGGGCGGAATTACGGCTGGTTGAGGCTTTGTCGCTGTTCTGGCCGCTGAATGGCGTCATGGCGGGGATCTTCGCCCGTTATGTGTACCTCAATCGCCTGCATTACTATGCGGTATGTTATGTCGCCATGCTGCTGTACGACGCGGTGACCACCAACTGGGGCATGGCCTCGGTGGTGATCAACCTGTCAAATATGATCTTTATTGTCGTGGTTGCCGTGCTGATTCAGCGCGACAAGCGGTTAATGAAGAAAACCCCCGATCCGCTTAACGCGTTACGCCTGTTTAACTACTGCCTGGTTGCCGCGCTGCTTTGTGCGCTGCTCGGCGCGGTGGGGTCGGTCGGGATAGACAGTCATACCTTCTGGCCGCTTTTCGCCGACTGGTTCAGCGAGCAGTTCTCAACCGGCGTGCTGGTGGTGCCGTGTATGCTGACGGTAGGTATGCCCGTGCGTGAGTTCAGGTTCCGTCTGGAGCAGATTCTGCCGGTTATAGCGCTGATGATCTCGGTGGCCGCCTCGGTGGTGATTGGCGGGGCGGGAAGTCTCGCCTTTCCGCTCCCTGCGCTTATCTGGTGTGCGGTCCGTTACCCGTTGCCCGTGACCTGCCTGCTGACCTTTATCACCGGCGCCACGGAAATCATTCTGGTCGCCAATTCGGTGATCAATATTGCCGTGGCGACGCCATTTATCACCCCCATGATGTTCTCGGCCCGGCTGGGGATTGCCACGATGGCGATCTGTCCGGTGATGGTTTCCGTGAGCATGGCGGCCATTAATTCCCTGATCCGCCAGGTTTCACTGCGGGCGGATTATGACTTCTTAACCCATGTCTATTCGCGTTCCGGTCTGTATGAAGCGTTAAAACACGAAGAGACGCACCGCCATTCACGTTTTCTGACCGTGATGCTGCTGGATATTGATTACTTCAAAAGCATTAACGATAACTACGGCCACGAGTGTGGGGATCGGGTGCTGGCGTCGTTTGCCCGCCAGGTTCAGCAGGTGGTTGGCGAAGACGGGATGGTCGCGCGGATGGGGGGAGAAGAGTTCGCGGTGGTGGTTAACTCCGGCGACGCACAACACGGCTATGCGCTGGCGGAACGGATCCGCGCTACCGTGGCCAGTCACCCTTTTACATGGCGGCAGCAAACGCTCTCTCTGACGGTCAGTATTGGCCTCGGAAGCGGAAAGGCTGAGGCATGGCAATTGACCGAGGTCTTTAACACGTTGATGGCCGAAGCGGACGAATATCTCTATCGTTCAAAAAAAGCGGGTCGAAATCGTACCAGCGCCCGGGTGGCGGACGCGCAAATGGCCACCCCCGGGCATGAAACAGAGCTGCGTTAATCGTCATAAGGCATTGACGTGAATAGTAAGCGGCTTAAGAACACTGACAATGTCACTGTTTAAGCTACGCTTTGAGTAACGCTTTACGTCAGGAGACATTATGAAAGCACCTGCAACCCCTGAAAATGAAACAGACAGACTGAACTCCCTGCGTGAATCGGGTCTGCTGGAGATCGACAGTTCCCCAGCGTTTGACCGGCTTACGCGCCTGGCGAAGCGTTTCTTCCAGGTGCCGCTGGCGATGGTCAACCTCATTGATGAGCATTCGCTCATCGTGAAGTCGGCCGACGGGCAGGCACCCGACACCGTTCCGCGTAATATCTCGTTTTGTGGCCATACGATCCTGACTGAGGCCCCGCTGGTGGTGGGGGATATGCTCCAGGACGATCGTTTTGCGGATAATCCGCTGGTGGCCGGTGAACCACGCGTGCGTTTTTATGCAGGCTTCCCGCTGCGCTTGCGTGATGGCGCAAGTGTCGGCTCGCTGTGTCTGATTGATTACGCGCCTCGTGAGTTCTCCGCGGCCGATCTTGCCGTGCTGGGAGACCTGGGCGCGCTGGCGGAAGATGAATTTGCCGCAATCAGCGCGGCGACCACAGATGAGTTAACCGGATTATTCAACCGTCGGGGCTTTAATCAGCTTGTCAGGTTTACCCTTTCCGTTGCAAGACGCCGGGCAGAGCCGTTGACGCTCGGCTGGCTGGATTTGGATCACTTTAAGGAGATTAACGATCGTTACGGCCACGAAGAAGGGGACAAGGCGCTAAAAACCATGGCGCAGCTAATGCGTGCCTCTTTCCGTGAGGCGGATCTGCTGGTGCGTTTTGGTGGGGACGAGTTCGCGGTGCTGTTCGCGGATACTGACGAGCAAGGCGCCTGGATTGCCATGCAGTATCTTGTTGAGCAGGTGGAAAACTATAACGCCCGCAAATTACACCCCTGGTCGCTGCAGTTCTCCTGGGGGCTGAGCGAGTTCGATCATAATGGTAATGACCTCCAGCAGTGGCTGAAGGACGCTGATGAAAAGATGTATGCCATGAAACAGCAGCGCCAGCGCTCGCGGTGACATCACAAAAACCTATGTTCGATCCGTTTGCGTTAAAAAGATGTTAAATGCAAAGTGGGGTATTCAACGTAAGGAACAACAATGAATACCTCACTGCAAATCAAAACCCTCTCCCGGGAAGCGATCCTCCTCCACCTTGATGCGCTGGCAGCGATCCTCGAAAACTGCGTCAACGGCGGAGCATCCGTCAGTTTTATGCTCCCTTTTAGCCTTGATAAGGCCCGCACTTTCTGGCGCGGCATAGCAGAAAGCGCAGGGCGCAACGAGCGTCTCGTGCTTGCCTGTATCGACCCGCAGGACGGGGTCATTGGTACCGTTCAGCTCATCACCGACCAGCCTGAAAACCAGCCGCATCGTGGCGATGTGGCGAAGCTGCTGGTACATGAAAAAGCACGCCGCAAAGGGGCCGCGATGGCGCTTATGGAAGCGCTGGAAGTGGAGGCCAGGGCCAGAGACATATCGGTGCTGGTGCTTGATACCTCCACCGGCAGTGGGGCCGAAACGTTCTATCAGCGTGCCGGCTGGCAAAAGGTTGGCGAGATCCCGCGTTATGCACTGATGCCGGACGGCACCATGACCGCCACCTCCGTGTTCTATAAGTTCTTATAATAATTTTGCACAACCGCACCGCGGATTGATCAAAACAGGGTTTCTGGTCGTTAAGTTTTGATAAGTTATCGTACCAATCTTGTCAGGCTGTATGACTAATTATAAAAGGAACCCAAGGTGAACACTCTCAACCGTCGTGATTTTCCCGGTGCGCGCTATCCCGAACGTATTATTCAGTTTGGTGAGGGCAATTTCCTGCGCGCCTTCATTGACTGGCAACTCGACCTGCTTAACGAACATACCGACCTCAACGCCGGCGTGGTCATTGTTCGCCCGATTCAGAGCGACTTCCCGCCGTCATTGAATACGCAGGATGGGTTGTACACTACAATCATTCGTGGTCTGAATGAGCAGGGTGAGGCGGTGAGTGACGCCCGTCTTATCCGCGCTGTTAACCGGGAAATCAGCGTCTATGACGACTATGACGCGTTCCTGAAACTGGCACACAATCCCGATATGCGGTTTGTATTTTCAAACACCACCGAAGCCGGTATCAGCTACCACGCGGGTGACAACTTTGACGATGCTCCGGCGGTGAGTTATCCGGCGAAGCTGACGCGACTGCTGTTTGAGCGCTTCAGCCACTTCCACGGCGCGCCGGACAAAGGCTGGGTCATCATTCCGTGTGAGCTGATTGACTACAACGGGGAGGCGTTGCGCGAACTCGTCCTGCGCTATGCGCAGGAGTGGGCGCTGCCTGCCGCCTTTATTCAGTGGCTTAACGACGCCAACAGCTTCTGCTCAACGTTAGTTGACCGCATCGTGACCGGTTACCCGCGCGATGAAGCGGCCGCGCTGGAAGCGGAGCTGGGTTACCATGATGGGTTCCTGGACACGGCCGAACATTTCTATCTGTTTGTGATCCAGGGCCCGGCATCCCTTGCCCGCGAGCTTCGTCTGGATAAGTACCCGTTGAACGTGCTGATTGTCGACGACATCAAGCCCTATAAAGCGCGCAAGGTTGCCATTCTGAACGGGGCGCACACGGCGCTGGTCCCGGTTGCCTTCCTGGCCGGGCTGGATACGGTAGGCGAGGCGATGAACGATGCTGAGGTATGCGCGTTTGTCGAAAAAGCGATTTATCAGGAAATCATCCCGGTGCTTGATCTGCCGCGTGACGAGCTGGAGTCTTTCGCCAGTGCGGTGACCGGGCGTTTTCGTAATCCTTACATCCGGCACCAGCTGCTCTCCATCGCGCTTAACGGCATGACCAAATACCGCACCCGCATCCTGCCGCAGCTGCTGGCAGGGCAGAAGGCAACGGGGCAATTACCGGCACGTCTGACCTTTGCCTTAGCGGCGCTGATCGCGTTTTACCGCGCGGAGCGTAACGGGGAGGGCTATCCGGTGCAGGATGATGCCTCATGGCTGGCGCGTTTCCAGCAGCTTTGGGCGCAGCACCACGATCGGCAGTTGAGTACCCGTGCGCTGGTGCAGTCGGTGCTGAGCGTACACGAACACTGGGAACAGGACCTGACACAGGTAAGCGGGCTTGTCGACCAGGTGACGCTGGATCTGGATGCCATTCTGCTGAAGGGTATGCGCGCCGCCGTTAAACCACTTTGCTAATGCATTCACCCGGCTTCGGCCGGGTTTAAATACGACCTTTTTAGTTACAACATACTATTTGCCATGTTTTTAAAAAACCACATGCAGCACCGTGCGGTTTTCGCTAATCAGGGGAGAAAATGCAATGTCCCGTTAACAAGCTTGCAACGGTGACGGGGATCACGTTTAATAGCCTCGCTCTTTTCTTTCCTGAAACTCACTATGATCGTTCGTCCTAAACAGCACTGGCTACAACTGATTTTTGTCTGGCACGGTTCGGTACTTCCCAAGATCTATACCCGATTGCTGCTCAACTTCCTGCTCTCTATTGCCGTTATCCTGATGCTGCCGTGGTATACCTCGCTGGGTATTAAATTTACCGTGGCGCCATTCAGCATTCTCGGCGTGGCGATCGCTATCTTTCTGGGTTTCAGAAACAACGCCTGTTATTCCCGCTACGTTGAAGCCCGGCTGCTCTGGGGTCAGCTGATGATAGCGGCACGCTCGCTGTTTCGCGAGGTAAAAAACACCTTGCCTGACGATAAGCACCTGGGCGAATTCGTTCGACTGCAGATTGCTTTTGCCAACTGTCTGCGCATGACCCTGCGCCGGGAACTGAACGCTGAGCAACTCTCACGCTATCTCGCTGCGGATGATTTACGTAACGTCATGGACGCCAACTCACCGGCGAACCGTATTTTGCTGATCATGGGGGAGTGGCTGGCCGTGCGGCGACGTAACGGGCAACTCTCAGACATTCTGTTTCACAGCCTGAATAACCGACTCAACGACATGTCCATCGTCCTTTCCGGCTGCGAGCGGATTGCGACAACGCCGGTGCCGTTTGCCTATACGCTGATTCTGCACCGCACGGTGTATCTGTTCTGCATCATGCTGCCGTTCGCGCTGGTTGTGGACCTGCACTACATGACGCCCTTCGTCTCGGCCCTGATTTCCTACACCTTTATCTCGCTGGATACCCTGGCGGAAGAGCTGGAAGATCCGTTTGGAACCGAAGATAACGACCTGCCGCTGGACGCCATCTGCAACATGATGGAGCGCGATCTGCTGCAGATGAACGATGAAGAGAACATTCCGGAAAGGCTGATGCCGGATAAGCACTATCAATTGACCTGACGGGCGTTCCACTCGTCGCGGGTGATCTCCCACAGTTCAGAATCCAGCACGCCGCTGACGTACGCTTTCTGTTCCGTTTTGATAAGCCGCATGCCGCTACTGTCTGAAATACGACGGGAGCGGCTGTTGGCTGCGGCCTTCGGCGCGCGTAAGACCGGTTTGTTCAGCGTGTTGAACCAGTAATCCGTCGCCGCAATGCTGGCCTCGCGCATATATCCCTGTCCCTGAAATTCTGGCGCCAGCCAGAATCCGCGGTTGTTATCCTCAATATCGTACAGACAGATAATGCCCATCAGCGCATCCGGCACCTCGCGACGTCTTATGCTCCAGAACCACGCAATCCCTTTTGCCATATCCGGCAGCGCCACGTTGTTAACATAATTTTCCGCGCCGTCATCCGGGTAGGGCCAGGGCACGGAAGAGACCATATAGCGGACGATCTCCCAGCGTGGATAGAGCTTTTGTATCTGGACCGCATCTTCGACAACCAGCGGTTTTAGCAGCAAGCGTTCTGTCGTGAGCGTCGGTATCGTCATCCGCCTATCTCCATATTTAAGCGTTATGCTTTTGTTTGCGTTCTGGTATTTTCATCTCTATCACATTCTGTCGAGGCGTGCTGTGGTTATTCACTACCAAAAATGGGCGAAATATAGATGCGTTTTTTGGAGCTTTTAGTCGGACAGGTTTTTCAGGATCTCCTCCAGCAGGTTAAAGAGGAACGGTTTTTGTCGCGTCCCCTCAGCGAACTTCCGCGGCAAAATCCTTATCCGGTCGCGGCATTGTTACCTCTGTTTTTGGTGGCGTTTGCGTTAAACCTTCTGCCTTTTCTCAGCACGTTGCACGGTTTGTCCCCTTTACAGCATGCGCTGAGTTTTTTCGTACCATCATTAATCATGACAGGCGCGCTTATTGTTATCAGCGTGCTTTTGGCCCGAGGGGTGACGTCAGGATTGTTGGGGTTGATGGCAGTGTTCATCCTTCTGCTGGTTATGACCTTCGTTCAGGCGCTGCTTCTCCTGTTCTCTCATGACGGAAGTCTTTGGCCACTGGTCATTGCATCCTTCGCGCTAATACTTTGTCGGAGGGTGATGAATAGCAGCGGCTTTGTGCTGTTTACCCTCTATTGTCGCGCTCAGCGTCTTGCCAGCGTTGCACGTGAAATCCGGTTAAAAAACCATTAAAGAGGTGATATGACGTTACGAAAAGCGAATCCGCAGGAAGCCGAAACACTCTGGAATATTCGCAATCAGGCGATTCGTCACGGCTGTAAAACCAGCTACGATGCGGATGTCATTGCGCGCTGGACGCCCGATCTGATGCCCGAACGCTACCGGCAGATGGTCATTGAATATCCATTTTACGTGGTGGAAGATGAAAAGGGCCACGTCGCGGCGACCGGTTATCTGGATCTGGATACCCACTGTCTGGAGGCGATATTCACCTTGCCCGCGGCAACCGGTAAAGGCATGGCGACCCGAATTATCGAGGCGCTCAAACAAGAAGCTCGCAGCCGGGGGATAACCCGCCTGACGCTCGATGCAACGCCTAACGCGTGGACGTTTTACCAGAAACTGGGCTTTGTCACGCTGAACGAAAAATATCATCACTCGCGCATGGCGGGCGCTGATCTACGCTGTTTTGAAATGGCAATCAATGTGTAATGTGAGGAACGCATGGCTGTTACGGTAAGACCTTTACGCGCAGACGATTACGTCCAGTGGCGACCGCTGTGGGACGGCTATACCCATTTTTATGACTGCTACCTTGATGAGTCGGTCACGGCATCAACATGGGAAAGGGCGCTATCAGAAAGCTCACCCATGTTCTGCCGCGTGGTAGAGAAGGACAAAAAGGTCATCGGTTTTGCGATGTGCATTCTGCATGAAGGCACCTGGTCAACGGCCCCAGTCTGTTACCTTGAAGACCTGTTTGTGGATGCCTCCGAACGTGGGGCAGGAGCGGGTAAAGCACTCATTGATGCCCTGATTGAGGAAGGCAAGCGTGAAGGGTGGTCAAAACTGTATTGGGTTACCCGGGAGAACAACCCGGCGCGAAAACTCTATGACAAATACGCTGAGGCTGACGACTACGTTCGCTACCGCCTCTCGCTATAACGCTAAAACGCCTGGGTTTGTATCACACTGTATCCGCGTTGCTGATACTTACACAGGCTTGCAATAAACCCGCATTCGCACATATCCGCTATACATTGAGATGTTGTGATATCCCCGTGAATTGTACTCAACCGGAGATACCAACATGTTCAGCAAACTTGCTTACTCAACCCTCGCATTGACCGTTTCTCTTGGCACCGTGATGTCCTGTCAGGCCGAAGTTACCGGCACAAATTTTGCGGCCGCCTTTGATCATCCGCAGCAAATTAACGCCGGCGATCTAAACGTCGGTTATGTCGATATCGGCCCGAAAGAGGGTCAACCGGTCATTTTGTTACACGGCTGGCCCTATGATATTCACAGCTACGCCGAAGTCGCACCCGCGCTGGCGGCAAAAGGCTACCGCGTCATTGTGCCTTCGCTGCGCGGCTACGGCACCACGCGCTTCCTGTCAGCAAAAACGCCGCGCAACGGTCAGCCTTCGGCCATGGCGAAAGACATCGTCAACCTGATGGACGCCCTGAATATCAGACAAGCGGTATTTGCCGGATACGACTGGGGTGCCCGTACGGCAGATATCGTCGCGGCTTTGTGGCCAGAGCGCGTGAAATCTCTGGTCTCGGTGAGCGGATATCTCATCAGCAGCCAGCAGATTGGTAAACAGCCGC
Source organism: Enterobacter sp. K16B (assembly GCF_020216105.1). Classification (NCBI taxonomy): domain Bacteria; kingdom Pseudomonadati; phylum Pseudomonadota; class Gammaproteobacteria; order Enterobacterales; family Enterobacteriaceae; genus Enterobacter; species Enterobacter sp. K16B. Next base: position 11,138 of record NZ_JAIWJZ010000108.1, on the reverse strand, counting down.
TGCCGCCAAAAGCAGAGCAGCAGTGGTGGTATCAGTTCTATTTCGCCACCGCGCGCGGCGCACAAGGCTATGCCAAAAACACGCATGACTTCGCGCGCTTAATCTGGTCGCAGGCATCGCCCGACTGGAAATTTAGCGATGCAGTCTTTAACGCCAGCGCCAAATCCCTTGATAACCCGGATCACGTCGCGGTGACGCTCAGCAACTATCGCTGGCGGTTAGGGCTGGAAAAAGGGGAAAGGAAATACGACAGCTACGAGCGAAAACTGGCCGCCTTACCGAACATTACCGTCCCGACCATCACCATTGAAGGCGGAAACAACGGCGCGCCGCACCCGGCACCACAGGCCTATGCAGCTAAATTTACCGGTAAATATGAGCACCGCACCTTCGGGGCAACCGTGGGGCACAACCCGCCTCAGGAAGATCCGCAGGATTTCGTCAAGGCGGTTATCGACGCGGATAAGCTGTGATATGTGCTATTTTCAATACGTTACCCCTCAGTCAGGAGAGTTCGGTGGAGCATATTGATCATATCCTTGTCGTCGATGACGACAGGGATATTCGTGAACTGATTGTCGATTATCTCGGGAAATCTGGCTACCGCGCGACGGGCGCGGCCAACGGCAAAGAGATGCGTACCGTGCTGGATAAACAGCATATCGACCTGGTAGTGCTGGATGTCATGATGCCCGGCGATGACGGACTTACGCTATGCCGACAGTTGCGCAGCGGCAAACATAAAGATCTGCCCATTCTGATGCTGACGGCGCGCAACGAAGAGACGGACAGGATCCTGGGACTGGAAATGGGCGCGGATGACTACGTGGTGAAGCCGTTTGTCGCCCGGGAACTCCTGGCGCGCATCAAAGCCATTTTACGTCGTTTTCGCACAATGCCGCCCAATTTACAGGTAACGGAAGCCGGGCGGCTGGTGATGTTCGGTGAATGGCAGCTTGATACCGTCGCCCGCCACTTAATCGATCCTGAAGGGGTGATTGTGGCGCTCAGCGGGGCGGAGTATCGCCTGCTGCGCGTGTTCCTGGACCATCCTCAGCGCGTGCTGACCCGGGATCAGTTGCTTAACCTGACGCAGGGGCGCGACGCCGAGCTGTTTGAACGTTCAATCGACCTGCTGGTGAGTCGTGTTCGTCAGCGTCTGAATGAAGATGCCCGCACACCCGCCTATATCAAAACCGTGCGCAGCGAAGGTTATGTCTTTACCATGCCGGTGATCATTAAAGAGGCTAATGAATGAGGCTCTGGCCACGCTCGCTACTGGCCCGTTTACTGATCGTTGTGCTGACCGGTCTGCTGCTGGCGAACGCCCTGAGCCTGACGCTGGTCATGATTGAACGCATGCACAGCGCCCGCACGGTGATGCTCGGCAATCTGGAAAACGATGTCGCAACGAGCGTCGCCATTTTAGACCGGTTGCCGGCCAGTGAACGCGCCGCCTGGCTTGGGCGGCTCGAACGGGGTAACTATCGGTATATCCTGGGCCGCGGGGAGCCCGGCGCCGCGCCGACGGATAAGCGTTCAAAGGATGCCATCCGCACCCTGACCGCGACGCTCGCGGCACAGTACCCGCTCAGCTTTACCGCGGTTCCTGGGGCCGTTTCCCATATTCAGGCTCATCTTACGTTACACGATGGTGCGCCGCTGACCATCGACCTGATCCCACGCATGCCGCCCGTCGCCAGCTGGCTGCCGGTGGTGCTCATCCTGCAATTGCTGCTTCTGGCGGCCTGCTCCTGGATAGCCGTGCGGCAGGTGGTGCGGCCTTTTTCGCACTTTACCCGTGCGGTGGATTCTCTGGATCCCGCGTCCAGCACGCCAATGATGGAGAAAGGGCCACTGGAGGTACAGCGGGCAGCGCACGCCTTCAATGCGATGCAGGCGCGTATTCAGTCCTACCTGCGGGAGCGCGCACAGATTCTGGCGTCCATTTCGCACGATCTCCAGACACCCATAACCCGCATGAAATTGCGCGTCGAAATGGCCGGGGAGCCTGAACTTCGCGACAAGCTCCTGAACGATCTTGATAGCATGACGCGTCTGGTGCGGGAGGGCATTGCCTATGCCCGGTCATCAGAATCCCTGGAAGAGACCTCTCTGAAGCTGGAGCTCAACGCCTGGGTCAACAGCATCGCCTGCGATTATCAGGATATCGGTAAAAACGTGCAGTTTCAGGCAAACGAGACCCGCCTGCCGATTGTTACGCGCCCGCAGGCGCTACGACGGGTAATGACCAACCTGGTGGATAACGCTCTCAAATTCGGCGAGCGAGCCACGATTGCGATAGATGATTCGTCTGAGAGCGAGGTAGTTATTCACATTGCGGACGACGGACCGGGGATCCCCGACGCCGAGCTTGAGGCGGTTTTACAGCCATTTTATCGGGTTGAAACATCACGCAACCGCGATACCGGCGGAACGGGGCTTGGCCTGGCGATCGCCGCGCAGCTCACCGCTCAGCTTGACGGAAAGCTGAACCTGGCGAACCGTGCCGGGGGCGGGCTGCAGGTCTCCATTACGCTTCCGCGCCGTTAATTGTACGGCTTTGTATCTCCCGCTCCCAGGATACAAAGCCAGACAAAACCCGTGCGTTTGCACACATCCGGAACACATCCGTACGATGAAATAGCCTCACTGCAGCGTCGCAGGACTTGTTTTGTGAGGTCACTATGTTTCTGGTAATCGCTTTTCTGGGTGGGATGATCAGCCTGCTCAGTCCATGTACGCTCCCGGTTATTCCACTCCTGTTCGCCGGTTTTCAGGGGCAGCGGCGCCATATTCTGGCGCTGCTCGCCGGGATGATCGTGATGTTCACCCTGGTCGCGATGGTCGTCACCGTCGCCAACGAGTGGATAACGCAAGCCACCCTTATCGGGCGCTGGATCGCGCTCGTCATTCTGGCCGCCGCCGCGCTGGCCTTAATTTTCCCGTCCTTTGCCCAGCGCATGGCGGGCCCTGCCGTGAGCGCCGGAAACGTCCTCAACACCCGAAGCGGACAAACGCGCGGTATGGCATCAGCGTTTCTGGCCGGGCTGGCGGTCGGGCTGCTCTGGTCTCCCTGCGCGGGGCCCATTCTGGGCGCTATTTTCAGCATTAATATCGCGGGGCATTCGGCCATCACCACCGGCGCACTGTTGGCCGCCTATGGCAGTGGATGCGCGCTGATGCTGGGTTTGCTCGTGTTCGGCGGCCGCACGATGATGGCACCGTTAAGCGCAAAGTCGGCACTGATGGCGAAGCTGCGCCAGGGAGCGGGTGTGGTGATGTTAGCGGCAGTCGTCCTGAATGCGACAGGGATGACTTCGCTGCTGAAAGGGGCAAACGGCGTAGCAGACCGTCTTGAGACCGCGCTCCTAAATCTGGCGAAGCCTGCGACCACGCCGGTGAAGCTCCAGCCGGTAGTCATGACCGAACCCAGCAGCCAGTTGCCTTCGCTAAGCGGTGGAACAGGGTGGATAAACGGTGACCCTGTCACGTCTGAATCATTGCGGGGGAAGGTTGTCCTGATCGATTTCTGGACGTGGGACTGTATCAACTGCCAGCATACGCTCCCCCATGTGCGGGACTGGGCCACCAAATACCAATCTCAGGGGTTGGTCGTGATTGGGGTCCATACTCCGGAATATCCGTGGGAAAAACCGCTTTCGTCGGTAAAAAATGCGGTCAATAAATGGCAACTACCGTATCGGGTGGTGACGGACAACAACTATCAAATCTGGAATGCTTTCGGCAATCAGTACTGGCCCGCACATTACTATTTTGATGCCAAAGGGCAGCTGCGCTATACCGCCTTTGGCGAAGGTGATTATGAGCAACAGGAAAAGGTTATTCAGCAGTTACTCAAAGAAGCCCGTTCATAATCGGCTCAGGGCTGACGTTGAGCGACGATAAACAACCGGGGAAAAGCCAGCAGTATCTGCCCGTTTTCCTGGAGCGGATACTGCTCTTCCAGCAGTTCATGGTAGCGTTTCAGAAACTGTTTCTGCTCGCTCTCATTCAACTCCTGAAGCCATGGACGTAAACCGGTGGCGCTGACCCAGTCGATAATCGCCTGGTGCGAATTCATTTTATGGAAATAGGTGGTCCGCCAGATATCTACGTCGCAACCGGCCTCCGACAGGATGTCGTAATAGGCATGTACGCCCGGCAGAGCTTCGCGGCCGCGGTCAGGGTAGTCTTGCTCGAGCGCCACTTCACGCATTGCCACATGCGTGGGTTCCAGCCAGTTGTCTGGCATCTGGATCGCCAGTACGCCGTTTAACCTGAGCAGGGAGACAAGGTGAGGCAGCAGCGTGTAATGGTCAGGAACCCATTGCAGCGACGCGTTGGCATAGATCAGGCTCAGGGGCTGAGTCGGTTTGTACTGGCGAATATCGGCCTCAACGAAGTGGCAGTCAGGTAGCGCGGCGCGTGCTTCCTCGAGCATGGCAGGGGAGTTATCAACGCCGGTGATGTGTGCGGAAGGCCAGCGATGCCTCAGCAACGCTGTGCTGTTTCCGGGCCCGCAGCCCAGATCAGCAATGGTGGCGGCCTCATCAAGAGGAATTCTGGCGAGCAGTTCCGCGGCAGGACGCGTTCTTTCTGCGCCGTACTGCAGGTAAAGAGCAGGGTTCCAGTCGGCCATCTTCGGTTCTCCGTTTTGCATGCTTCTGCAAGAATAGCACAGGCAGACGCCTGCACCGTGGCAGGCGTCGGGAGAGCAGGCGGTTACAGAATGCCTTTCAGCGTAACATGATAAAGCAGCATGATGGTTTTCCCGTCGACTATCTTGCCGGTTTCAATGCCGCGTAGTGCCTCTTCCAGGGGCATTTCCAGCACGTCGATATCTTCTCCCTCTGCCTTGATCCCGCCGCCTGTGCCGGTTCGGTCTTTCGGCTGGTACTCGGCAACATAAAAATAGAGTTTTTCCGTGACGGAGCCCGGGCTCATATAGGCTTCAAAGATTTTCTGCACGCGAGACACGCGAAAGCCGGTCTCTTCTTCCGCTTCGGCTTTTATGCGGCTTTCGGGATCCATGTTGTCCAATAACCCCGCCGCAGCTTCAATCAAATTATCCTCATGGCCATTAATAAAGACAGGAAAGCGGAACTGGCGGGTCAGGATCACCGTCTTTTTATCGCGGTTATAGAGCAGAATTGTCGCCCCGTTGCCACGGTCGTAGACTTCACGGTGCTGCCGCTGCCATTCACCATCACGTCGCTGCAGGTCGAAGGTGTATTTTTTAAGGACGTACCAGTTATCTGACAGCGTTTCACTGTCGATGATGCGCACATCTGCACGTTTTGATTGCACGTTTGTTCCTCCTTACGTAGAGTAATCATCATAAACAGCATTATCGTGCAGTTTCAAGATAAAACATGCAAACTCGGGAAGTCATGATGCTCACCAGTCAGCGAAAACAATTGATCCTTGAAAAGCTCAGTGCAGAAGGTCAGGTCCAGTCTAAAGCGCTCAGCATGCTCTTCGATGTTTCAGAAGACACCATCCGACGCGATTTACGCGAGCTGGCGGCAGAAGGGCGTTTACAGCGCGTGCACGGCGGCGCTCTGCCGTCATCCTCCGCTGTTGCTCCGTTTGCTGAACGCCAGTCTGTGAAAATGGATGCAAAACAACGTGTGGCCCGCAAAGGTGCGCAGCTGATTTCATCAGGCCAGGTGGTGATCGTCGACGGTGGCACCACAACGTCGGCGCTGATTACCTTTTTACCGCCTGACCTGCGTATCACGGTGGTCACGCACAGCCCGAGTATTGCCCTGGGGCTCGTCGATCATCCGTCCATCGAGGTCATTCTGATCGGTGGCCGTTTATATAAACACTCTATTGTCGCGGTTGGCGCAGCGGCCATCGAAGGTATCGGAAATATTCACGCGGATTTGTTTTTCATGGGTGTGACCGGTATCCATCCTGACGCGGGACTGACAACCGGTGATTTTGAAGAGGCATGCATCAAACGAGCATTTTCCGCCAGAGCCGCCGAGACGGTAGTCCTGGCGTCTCCGGAAAAGATAAACGCTGCTTCATCGTTCGTCATCGGGGACGTGTCTTCGGTAAACACTATCGTCGTTGAAGACAATACCGATAAGAACTGGATCCGCGCGGTATCGGATAAAGGAGTATCCGTGGTGCTAGCCTCAGGGCGTGAGTGAAGAAGCGTTGAGCTACACGCTCTGCGGCGCATGGCACACCGCCTCGATGTTATGACCATCAGGCGCGATGACGAAAGCGGCATAGTAGTGTTCGCTGTACGGGCGTAATCCCGGCCCACCGTTATCCCGTCCGCCGGCGCGCAGGGCAGCATGATAAAACGCATCGACTTGCTGACGGGTATTAGCAACAAACGCCAGATGAAGCGGCGCCGGTTTTTCCGGGGTCTGGTAAAGGCAGAGCGAAACGTCACCTGAACTCATTTCGACACCGTAGTCTGGCGTGCCTTCATCAATGAGCTCCACCCCAAGCGGCTTTAGCGCCTCCAGGAAGAACGTTTTACTTTTTTCATAATCACTCACGCCGAATTTAACATGATCAAACATTGTCGACTCCTGAAAAGATGTAGAGAAATTAAGAGTATAGAAGGCGAGTGGAGTCGCATGCTTTCAGGAGCGTGTCATTGTGACGGATATCTCGCTACACGGCAGAGCGTTTCCGTCCGACCCATATCCAGCGCAGGTAGTCATAAAGCCAGTTAAACAGCATCGTGTATGGCAGGAAAAACAGCACAAGACCGATTTCAACAAAAAATGCCTCAGTCATTGTTAAATTCAGCATCACCATAGCGACAGGGATTAAGGTGACGATCAGTCCAGTTTCAAAACCAACCGCATGGATTGCACGAACGAGGAAGGTTCGTTGAAACTGGCGTTTTTTCTGCAGCGAGTCAAAGAGCTTATTAAACACAAAATTCCAGGCCGTTGCGGTAAGTGCAGATATCACGGACAGCGAGCCGGACTGGAGAACCGACACGTTCATCAGCCAGGCAAGCGACAGGGCGATGATAACGTTGGCCGTCACTTCAAAAATGACGGCATGAAAGATTCGCTCTTTAAAACTCTTATCCAGTTCAATTTCCATTTGTTCAGGGCTGTATTTATCAAAAGCTTAAGTATATCAGACATCTTTCAATCCTCTCTAAACGAGGAAGTTGAAGTTATGTTAAATACACCCCAGACCCGCTAATGTGGAATGCACGGCATCGCTAAGGGGGGTCTGCGGCTCATGGCCTAAAAAAGCAATCAATTTTGAATTGTCCATCTCAACCGTCTGCTCCCAAAGGTAGCGCATCTCCTGCATTTCACGCAGTGTGGTGTTAAAGGGACTCATCGCAGAGACCAGCCACCAGGGAAACGTTTTCACTTTCGCCTTAATCCCGGCACGCTCTGCGGCTAATGTTATGGCTGCGGCCATTGTTGTTCCATCAGGATCCCAATGCCCGCGCATGTGGAAACGGGAAAACGGTTCAAGCTCATCCCGACGCGCCAGCAGTGCTGCGAACGTTTCGGCGACATCCGGCAGATATGCCCACTGATGACCTGTTCCGGCTTTCCCGGGATATTTAACGATCAGCGGCGTGTGACCCGGTTTAACTAATCCCTGTGAAAACCAGTTGTTACCGGCACGGGGACCAAAAAAATCCCCTGCACGCAAAATCAGTACCTTTCCGCCACGCTGCGCATAGTCTGAAAGAGCCTGCTCCATTTGCACTCGTATTGCGCCTTTTCGGGTAACAGGATGCTGAGGAGAATCCTCGTGTAAGAGGGGAAAAGCATCGGGACCGTAGTTATAAATCGTGCCCGGCAGAACGATTAACGCTCCGTTTCGCTCCGCGGCGTTGATGGTGTGATGAAGCATGGGTAAGACCAGCCGATCCCAGTTCCGATAACCCGGCGGGTTAACGGCATGGACAATCACGCCACACTCTGACGCCGCAGCCTCTACCTGCTCTGCATTTAGCGCATCGCCGCTAATCCAGTGGATACGTGAGTTGTGCTCGTCCTTTTGCGGAGTTCTGCGGCACAATGCGCGAACCTCCCATTCATCGCGGACCAGTTTACGGGCAATTTCGCCACCAATACCTCCCGTTGCGCCCAGGATCAGTACCTTATTAGTGTTTTTCATTTTTTTTACTCTGGCTGGATACCTGATTGACATCTTAGTGAGTACACGGGCTAAATGTAATTGCATAATATAACCAGGCAGGTATGCATTTTTGTATGAAGCTAACTATCCCATGGGAATGGTATCGCACCTTTTTGGCCGTGATGAAAGAAGGGTCCTTGTCAGGGGCGGCCCGCAGGCTTGCCATTACCCAGCCAACGGCCGGACGCCATATTGCATCGCTGGAATCAGCCCTTGGTCTTGTTTTATTTACCCGTTCGCAGACCGGGCTGCAGGCCACAAATGCAGCCGTCGAACTCCAGGGTCATGCGCAAGCAATGGAAAACACCGCCATGATGATTGAGCGCTCGGCGGCCAGTTTCAGTGCCGGGGCAACCGGGTTACGCGGCGTGGTGCGCGTTGCTGCCAGTGACATCATCGGCACGGAGGTTCTGCCTTCAGCGATCGCCCGAATAAAGGATGCATACCCACACATAACCGTTGAGCTGGTTCTGTCTAATCGCGTTCAGGATTTACTGAATCGGGAAGCGGATATTGCAGTACGCATGACCACGCCGGTGCAGGAGCAACTGATTGCGCGTCGGACTGGAAAGATTGAAATAGGTCTGCATGCCGCACCGGCCTATCTATCACGGCATGGTGCACCGGAAAGTATTGAGGAGTTACTCACCCATACACTGGTGGGTTTCGATACCATTACACCCTTTATTTTACAGTTCCTTAAGCAATTTCCTCAGCTAAACCGCGATCTGTTTACCGTGCGAACCGACAGTGACGTTGCCCAATTAAACCTTATACGGGCAGGGGCCGGTATCGGTATGTGCCAGGTACAACTGGCCGATTTTCCAACGCCATTACTGAGGATAATGCCTGATTTTTTTGCATTGCATCTCGACACCTGGCTGGTGATGCATGAAGACTTACGCCACAGTCAGGCCTGCAAAACGGTATTTGATTTTCTGGCTGAGGATTTACAGGCTTATATCAACAGCACGCAGCGCTGAGATCCCCTGAGCCGATGGCAACCGGAAAACCTCTGCCGTCCAGGCCAGAGGTTTTACAGTGCTACATTAGATGTAAAAGCGACTTGCTACTGTAATTGTTTTCGATATGTGCCTTCAGCTGATCGCTGGTTTTTTGGCGAAGGCGATCATAGATCTTTTGCAGGTCATCCAGACTTTTTATGATTTCTTCTGCCGACTCTCCGCCTGACTTCAGTACGTCCTTATAAAGCGCGGCAAAAGTCTGGAAATCAACTTTTGTAGCATCGACCACTGAGATCGTATAGTAGTAGGCGGAGACAGATTCCGTATGGGTTAACAACGATTGGGTTTTAACGTTTCGCTTCCAGGCAAGAAAATCGAAGCGGAGTAATGAAATACCATCGGTGTAACACAAATACTTCTCCTTGTAGACCTCTTCACCCTCTGAGCTACCAAGGAATGACGCAATGAGCAGTTTGAGCATATTGCCTATGCCGGTGGCGACACTCTGATCTCCAATAAACATGCCCGCGGCTTCATCAACAACCTTATTAATGTTGTCGGCTTCCTTTTTTAAATATGAGCGTGTTTGTCCATCTCGATTAATGATCGCGGTAATAGGCAGGGTCTTGCTCTGCTCAGCGTTTTTTAATTCATCCGTGATAGTCAGTTTATAAAGAGTGAGCTGTTTATTTGCGAGTTCCGATAAGAAACTCAAAGCCTCTTTGGTTTCTTCAGAAAGTTGCCCTGATTTATCTATTTCTTTAGCCATGGTAAAATTTCCTGAGTGTAGTAGTACATAGTAACAGGTGACAAAATGTCAGACATCAGCGTAATAGATATAGGCATAAACCGAATCCGTACGTTTGAAATTCGTCCAGCCACGCCGCACTATTAAGGCTTCAACTTTGTCTGAAATGGCTTTGGGTACGACGAGATAAACAGACCCTGATGCATCAGCAGGTTTGCCATCAATCTTCATGACATCAGCAGCGACGCCATCCAGAAAGCGCGGCTCATCACCGTCCCTGAAGATCCCATAGGCCTTGACCTCCACCCATTGAGCCGGTTTTGTCATGGTCGCATCACAGACTAAATCACAGTAAGTCAGAGAGTGCGGGTATTGGACTTCACGCTCAGTGCTTTCTCCTTTGATAATATTAAGGTGATACCACAATTCTGCCTGTAACCATCCTTCAAACCCGCCTTTGCTGAGGCTTAAAGATGATGCTTTTTCATTCTGAGCGTTCATTACTTTAATAATATCATTAACGTCCATCATTGTTTCCTTTGTAATAAAAGAATATTGAGGGTACTTATCGATATATCGTTACCGTAATGAAGGGCGGTGAATTCCCGACATTCGATGTAATTGTATTTGTCATCGGAAATCTTTCCATGCGCGATTATCGAAATTGCGTGGAAATAGCAATAATTTAACCTTGATTGACTTTTCAATCTAACAATATAAATTTGCCCTGGCGTTAGTTTCATAATATATCATAGATCTTTACTTTTAGTTGAAAGATGAAGTTGGTGTGAGTATCAGAGAACGAGACGGAAATTATCTACGGCAAAAAACTGAGGTAAATGCTTTTGTATTTATAAAGAAAGAAAAGTGAACGTGAGGTAACGGAACGGAGAGTTCATCCGGAGAAGTGCTTACGCTGACGTTTGCTGAAACCGATTCGACCGCAAATCCGTGATTTATGCGTACAGCGAGTTGTCCATTCGAGAGAGTGTTATGCGGCAGCTAAGACACCGGACGCACGGAACCTGCATGAACGTTGAGCCAGGATACGGTGTGGTCAAGACCTTATCGGATAGAGAGCCAGAGCTATAGATGGGGTCCATACAAGCCACAAGAACCTCTATTTTTGAGCAACTCCTTATTGGTGCGCATAATGTATATTATGTTAAATAAGCTTTCTAGGTTGATTTATCATACGGTCCCCGGAATCAGCATGTTGTGAATTCTCAGGTCCCCCCTTTTATTCCATTAGGTCTGTCGTACTGCGTTAAATG
>NZ_JAIWJZ010000107.1:0-29135 GCF_020216105.1 Enterobacter sp. K16B | reverse complement strand
TATACGGCAACGTATCGGGGGTTCGAATCCCCCCCTCACCGCCATATTTAAGATGAGAGCTCGTACGAAAGTACGGGCTTTTTTCTTTTGGATCGGAGCCAGGAGATTCGAACCTTATCACTCCCTGCACGCTTCATGCCTGGTGGCGCTACGCTTACCAGGCCTACGATATGGGGTTTGTAGGTCGGGTAAGCGCAGCGCCACCCGACATCATGGCCGCACAAAAAACAAAGCCCGGTTTCCCGGGCCTTGAACACAACAGCAAACTCAGTAATAGGCTTGCAGCGTCCGCTGACAGAGCGCCGAGCGCACGCAATCCTCTTTGGTAAAGCGTACCACCCCAATCATCTCATCTTCCTCAAAACGTGACATGGCGTCGCTTAATCCGGATTTCACGCCGGATGGCAGGTCACACTGGGTAATATCGCCGTTAACGATAACCGTCACGTTCTCCCCGAGGCGCGTTAAAAACATCTTCATTTGCGCAGCGGTCACGTTCTGAGCCTCGTCAAGAATGACGACCGCATTTTCAAATGTACGTCCGCGCATATAGGCGAACGGCGCGATTTCCACCTTGCCAATCTCTGGTCGCAGGCAGTACTGCATAAAGGATGCGCCCAGACGTTTCACCAGCACGTCATAGACGGGCCTGAAGTACGGGGCAAACTTCTCCGAAATATCTCCGGGTAAGAATCCGAGATCTTCATCAGCCTGCAGTACCGGACGGGTAACAATGATTCTTTCCACGTCCTTATGGATCAGCGCTTCCGCCGCTTTGGCCGCACTGATCCAGGTTTTCCCGCATCCGGCTTCACCGGTTGCAAAGATGAGCTGTTTACTCTCGATAGCATTCAGGTAGTGCGCCTGAGCCTCATTGCGCGCCACAATTGGAGAATTATCACGGCTGTCACGGGCCATGCCAATTGCTTCTACGCCACTCATCTGCACAAGCGAGGTGACCGATTCTTCTTCACGCTGTTTATGGCTACGTGAATCCCGTCTCAGCACACGTTTTGCTTCGCGACGAGCTTTGATCACTGCTTTTTGTCTTCCCATGGATAGCACCTTGAGTTGTTGGTATTCATCACACGCGCCAGCTTCGGCACGATTATGCGCACGAACATCAGAGGGTTGGCTTCCTTGTAAGCCATTGCTTGCTTTATCGGATGACGATACGGAACAGCTACGCGCACCGTTCTGCACGTCGGTCGAATCAGATTCTTGAGGGATGGGGGAGAATTTAGTGGTGAGGAAATCGCTGCCGGAGTCTGAGCCTCCGCGCCGGGTGCTGCGGTTGTTATGTTTACCTTGTCCAGTACAGGACGCAACCATTCGCGATCTCCATAGTGATTCAGCATCACTGCCGGGAACTACCGCTGTCTTATCTTAAGTACATCAGGAGTTATCATAAATGCAACATTTATTTTACCTGAATGCAACTTTTAGGACTGTCCCTACAGTGGAAATCAGTCTCATACAGAAATATTACAGAAATATAACAGCAGGATAGTCATATGAAAAAATAATGTCCCCGCGAACGGTTGCGGGGACAATTATCAGGCTTCAATAAGACCCTGAGCGAGATACGCGTTGCTGTCGCGCACGCCTGGCAGAGCAAAGAAATAGCCGCCGCCGATAGGTTTAATGTACTCTTCCAGCGCTTCGCCGTTTAAGCGCTTCTGTACCGTCAGGAACCCCTTCTCGAGATCGTGCTGGTAGCAGACGAACAGCAGCCCCATATCGAGCTGACCGGAGTTGGTCACGCCGAGCGAGTAGCTGTATCCCCGGCGCATCATCAGACTCGACTGCGTCTCTTTGGTGCGCGGGTTGGCCAGACGAATATGGCTGTCAAGCGCAATCACATCGCCATTCGGATCGCTGGTGTAGTCGGGGACGTCATGCTCATTCTTCATGCCGAGCGGCGCCCCGCTTTGCTTATCGCGACCAAAGATCGTCTGCTGCTCTTTGAGCGGCGTACGGTCCCAGAACTCGACGTGGAACTGAATAATTCGCACCGCCTGGTAACTTCCGCCGACCGCCCATGCCGGCTCGCCCTGATCGGCAGTAACCCACACCACCTCTTTCATCAGCGCACCATTTTGGCTGTCCGGGTTAGCCGTGCCGTCCTTAAAGCCCAGCAGGTTGACAGGCGTCTCCTTGCCTTTGCTGCGGGCGGCATGGTCTGAGATAAACCCTTCCCGCTTCCAGCGCACGCTGAGCAGATCCGGCGTGTGCTTGATGATGTCGCGCAGGGCGTGGATCACCGTGTCCTGCGTATTGGCGCAAATCTGCAGGAGCAGATCGCCGTGGCAGAGGGCGGCATCGAGCGAGTCATTAGGGAAACGCGTCATTTTTTGCAGCGCTTTCGGCTTCTGTTTTGCCAGCCCGTAGCGCGCATCAAACAGCGATTCCCCGAGCGAAACGGTAATGGTCAGGTTATCCGGGGCGATAAACGGCCCCAGAATACCGGAGTCCATGGGCGGCAGCCGCGGGTTCGGCGTGTCGGGAGCCGGTCCCCCCGCCGTGAGAAACGCGATGCGCGTGGTCAGCAGGCGGAACAGACGCTCCAGGTCAGCTTTATCGCTGGCCAGCGAATCAAAGGCCACCAGCATCATGGAAGCCTGCTGTGGAGTCAGAATGCCAGACTGATGCTCGCCATAAAACGGCTGCGTCTCCATGCGGGCATTGGGTGGCAGCGTGCCGGGTGCGCTTTGCGGTTTCGCCGCATGCGCCACCGGACAGCCGCCTGCCAGGGCAAAGGCGCCACCCAGCGCCCCGACCCCTTTTAACAACCGACGACGGGAAGGCTCAGCCACGTCGTTCTCGTTATGCTTATTCATGGTGCTTAGTCCAGACCCAGTACGCCGCGCAGCAGGGAGAGATCTTCCGCCAGGGCGGTAATCGGGCCTTTCAGCGCGTTACGGTCGGCATCGGTCAGCTTGTCGTAAGTTTCAAAACCGTCTTTGGTACGGTACTTCGCCAGAATGGTGTCGACCTTTTTGAAGTTGGCGTCCACTTTCGCCAGCAGTTCGCCGTTCTCTTTCTGCAGCTGAGGACGCAGCAGGTTAACAATTTTCTGCGCGCCGTCGACGTTAGCCTGGAAGTCCCACAGATCGGTATGGCTGTAGCGGTCCTCTTCACCGCTGATTTTGCTCGCGGCCACTTCTTCAATCAAACCGGCCGCACCGCCCACCACTTTTGACGGCGGGAAGGCCAGCTCGCTGATGCGCTTTTGCAGCTCCAGCACGTCGCTGTTCAGCTGGTCGGCATACTTCTCCATCCCTTTGGTGGTGTTATCGCCGAACAGGGCCTTCTCCAGACGGTGGAAACCGGTGAATTTTGGATCGGCGGCTTTCTGCTCGAAATCATCTTCGCGGGCATCAATGCTGCCATCCAGATCGGAGAACAGCTCGGCAATCGGTTCGATACGCTCGTAGTGCTGACGGGTCGGCGCATAGAGGGATTTCGCTTTTTCGATGTCACCGGCTTTCACCGCATCGGTAAAGGCTTTGGTTGCTGCCGCCAGGTCCGCCGTCTCTTTTGTGACATACGCTTTATACGCGGTAATGGCCTCACCCAGGCTCAGCACCGCAGCGCCTTTCGCCGCATCGGCCGTTGCTTCACCTTTGACGATGAGCTTTCCTTTCGGGTTGGTCAGCAGGCCGCAGGTCATCTCATATTCGCCCGGCTGCAGGTTAGCGGTCATCTTCTGGCTGAAGCCAGGGGCGATGTTTTCGCGCTCTTCCACCACCAGAACCCCTTTCAGGATCTCCCACTCCAGCGCTTTCTGGCTGTGGTTCTGAATAATGAACTGGGTTTTGCCGCTGTTCACCGTGAGCGTCATCGGCTCACACTGTTTGTCATTGACGGTCACTTTAACCTGAGGAACATCCGCGCCCCAGGCGGAGAATGCAGAAGCGAACAGCGCGGCAATGCCTGCGCATAACGCACTACGACGGAACTGAATTGCCATGACTCTTCCCTTTAAAAGTATGTTGTAACTAAAACCAAAATTATGACGTAACGCGCGACGCCTGCGTGCCGGTGCGCGGCGGCAGAGCAAACAGCACCAGCGCCGGAACCAGATAAATAAAGTACATCGCCACTTCGCTGACGCTCGGCGTTTCCTGGTAACCGAAGATACCTTCGAGCAGGGTGCCGGTAAGCGAGTGCGTGGAGAGAACGTTGCTAAGGTCAAACGCCACGTCCTGGAAATGGTTCCACAGCCCTGCTTCATGGAAGGCGCGAATTGCCCCCGCCGCCAGCCCCGCCGCCACCAGCAGAATAAACAGGCTGGTCCACTTGAAGAAGGCGCCCAGGTTAAGGCGAATACCGCCCCAGTAGAGCAGGAAACCGAGCACCACGGCGGTGGCAAGGCCCAGCAAGGCGCCTACCGGTGGCCAGATCCCCACATCCTGCTGGAATGCCGCCAGCAGGAAGAAAACCGACTCCAGCCCTTCACGCGCGACGGCGAAAAAGACCATCATGATCAGCGCCCAGCCGTGGTTATTGCCCTTTTGCAGCGCGTTATCCACCGCCTGTTCCAGCTGCACCTTCACGTTACGCGAGACTTTACGCATCCAGAACACCATCCAGGTGAGGATCACCACCGCAATCACAGCGACGATACCTTCAAACAGCTCCTGCTCTTTCTGCGGGAACTCCCCGGTGGTTTCGTTAATAAGGATACCCAGGCCCAGACAGAGCGCCGCGGCAAGGAAAACCCCGACCCACATCACGCCAATCCAGCGCCCACGCTGGGTTCGCTTCAGATAACTGGCGATGAGGCTAACGATGAGGGCAGCTTCGAGCCCTTCACGTAACATAATGAGAAATGGAACAAACATGCCGACACCTTAAATGTTTATCGCGGTCAACTGATGCAAAGAAAGGTAAATTCTTGTGATAGTGATTATCATTACCGCGAAAAGAAACACAAGCGAAATGTACGCTGTTTTGATGACGAGTTGTAAACGCAAAGCCTGATAATAATGACGTACGTAACGTTCAGGTTTATAAGTTATAACGAAAATGCCCATTTACGCTGATTCAGGGCTGTGGCTAAATATCCGCCTCGCAACCTAACTGAAAATAAACCATGTTTAAAATTGTCCATTTCCTGCTGGCGCTGGTGATTATTCTTGCGCTGGCCTGGCTTACGAGTTTTGACCGCCGAAAAATTCGCCTTCGTTTTGTTTTACAGCTGATTGTTATTGAAATTGCGCTGGCGTTCTTTTTCCTGCATGCCGAAAGCGGGTTATTCCTGATTAAATACGTCTCCGGATTTTTTGAGTCACTGCTCAAATTTGCCGGCGAAGGCACCAATTTCGTCTTTGGCGGAATGGGGGAAAAAGGGCTGGCGTTCATTTTCCTCGGCGTGCTTTGCCCGATTATTTTTATTTCCGCGCTGATTGGTATTCTTCAGCACTGGCGCATTCTGCCGATTTTTATTCGGGTGATTGGCACGCTGCTGTCCAAACTGAACGGTATGGGCAAGCTGGAATCCTTTAACGCGGTGAGTTCGCTGATCCTCGGTCAGTCTGAAAACTTCATTGCCTACAAAGGCGTGCTGGGCGATCTCTCTTCTCGTCGTCTGTTCACCATGGCGGCCACGGCCATGTCGACGGTCTCCCTGTCGATTGTCGGCGCCTATATGACCATGCTCGACGCCAAATATGTCGTCGCGGCGCTGATTCTCAACATGTTCAGCACCTTTATTATTCTCTCGGTCATCAACCCGGCGCGCCCGGAAGCGGAGCCGGAGGTTAAGCTCGAAAAACTGCATGAATCCCAGAGTTTCTTCGAGATGCTCGGCGAATATATTCTGGCCGGTTTTAAAGTGGCGATGATTATTCTGGCTATGCTGATCGGCTTTATCGCCCTTATTAGCGCCGTTAACGCCCTCTTCTCCAGCGTATTTGGCATGAGCTTCCAGCAGATCCTGGGGTATGTATTTTATCCCCTGGCGTGGCTGGTGGGGATTCCGCTCAGTGACGCCTTAAACGCGGGCAGTATTATGGCAACCAAACTGGTGGCGAATGAATTTGTGGCGATGATTGAGCTGCAAAAAATCGCGCATCAGATGTCCCCGCGCGGGCTGGGGATTTTATCCGTCTTCCTGGTGTCGTTTGCGAACTTTGCCTCCATCGGCATCGTGGCGGGCGCGATCAAGGGCCTGAACGAGCAGCAGGGGAACGTGGTGTCGCGTTTCGGTCTGCGTCTGGTCTACGGCGCGACGCTGGTGAGTTTGCTGTCGGCGAGCTTTGCGGGGTTGGTGTTGTAATTTTTTTGCCGGGTGACGCGCAGCGATCCCGGCCTACGGTACAACAACGGCGGGTTATCCCGCCGTTTTTCATTAAAACTGTACGCACACCGGCTGGTCGACACGCATCACCGACTCCTGCGCAAAGCGGGACTTATATATCCCGCGTAACGCTTCGATGTTCTTCTCGCTCTGCGCATCGTTACCGTGGATCAGCATCAGCGCCTTGCTCGGTTCACGCGCCACTTTCCCGTCGTTCCCCAGCCACTGCCCCCGCGCGTCAAACACCGTTAAGCCATCGCGAAAACGCGGCGTCACGTCCTGGTCGACAAACTGCTGCCATTCGTTGCTGGTGATCTGCGCCCCGGCCGGGCGATTCAGTCCGAAATAGAGCGTGGTTTGCTGCATCTGGTTATCCGCTTTGCAGGTTTCAACCGTAGCGTGCTGCGACGGTACGGTGCAGCCTGCCAGCAGCAATAATGCCCCTGCCATTAACCCTGTTTTGATTGTCATGTGTTGCTATCCTCATTGTTATAAGCACAGCGATATCAACGTAAATTGCAGAATTTAGCAAGAGAGGTTTATTCCCTCTCCCCTTTGGGGAGAGGGTTAAGGTGAGGGGGAGGATTATTCAGGCTGCAGCTTAGACGGCGGTGCAGAGTGGTAGTGCGCATCTGCTTCGGCAAAACGTTTCTGCATGGAGGCAGACGGTGCTTTACCCAGCAGGCTGAAGACCACGATACCGATACTGCCGAAGATGAAGCCTGGAATGATTTCGTACAGCCCCAGCCATGCGAACTGTTTCCAGACGATAACGGTGACCGCACCGATAATCATCCCCGCCAGCGCGCCGTTACGGGTCATGCGTGACCACATAACGGAGAACAGCACCACCGGACCAAACGCCGCACCGAAGCCTGCCCACGCGTAGCTCACGAGGCCCAGCACGCGGTTTTCCGGGTTGGCCGCCAGCGCAATCGCCACCAGCGCCACCAGCAGCACCATAAAGCGCCCTACCCACACCAGCTCTTTCTGGCTCGCGCCCTTACGCAGGAAGGCTTTGTAGAGGTCTTCGGTGATCGCACTGGAGCAGACCAGCAGCTGACAGCTCAGGGTGGACATCACCGCCGCGAGAATGGCGGAGAGCAGAATACCGGCAATCCACGGGTTAAACAGAATCTGCGCCAGCTCGATAAACACGCGCTCGGCGTTCTGGTTCACCGCGCCCGCCTGCGCCGGGTTATTGCTGAAGTACGCGATACCGAAGAAGCCTACCGCACACGCCCCGGCCAGGCAGAGGATCATCCACGTCATACTGATACGACGGGCATGGACGATGGTGTGGTGAGAGTCCGCGGCCATAAAGCGCGCCAGAATGTGTGGCTGACCGAAGTAGCCCAGACCCCAGCCCATCAGCGACACGATGGCCACAAAGTTCAGCCCTTTCAGCATATCGACGTTTTCAATGCTCTTCTGCTTGATCACTTCCAGCGATTCACCAAAGCCGCCGACGGTGAAAATCACAATCACCGGGGTCAGGATCAGGGCGAAGATCATCAGGCTCGCCTGCACGGTGTCAGTCCAGCTGACGGCGAGGAAGCCGCCCACGAAGGTGTACAGAATAGTGGCGGCAGCACCGGCCCACAGGGCGGTTTCGTAGCTCATGCCGAAGGTGCTTTCGAACAGGCGTGCACCGGCCACAATGCCGGAGGCACAATAGATGGTAAAGAACAGCAGAATAACGACAGCAGAGATAATGCGCAGGATGCGGCTGTTATCTTCAAAGCGTCCGGTGAAGTAATCCGGCAGCGTCAGGGCGTTATTGTTCGCTTCGGTATGCACGCGCAGACGGCCTGCCACCAGCTTCCAGTTGATCCATGCGCCCACGGTCAGACCGATGGCGATCCAGCTTTCGGAAATACCAGAGATGAAAATCGCCCCCGGCAGACCCATCAGCAGCCAGCCGCTCATGTCCGATGCGCCCGCCGAGAGTGCGGTCACCATCGGGCCTAAACTGCGTCCGCCCAGAATGTAGTCGTCAAAGTTTTTCGTTGAACGCCATGCCAAAAACCCTATCAGGATCATGCCAAAAATATAAACGAGAAATGTCACCAGCATCGGTGTGCTAATTGCCATTCAAATTCTCCAAAAGTGTCGAGCGACAACCGTCCAGGTTGCCTTGTTATATGATCACCGGAACGAGGTGATGGTATCTTGTGTTTCGGTTGGGCGCGCTATCCTGCCGTATGCGCCTCCCGCTGACAAACGATTTAACACTGCATTTACATCAATTTCATCCCCGGTTTGATACGAGTTTCCTATAGGTTGCACTCGCTCACGCTTTTACGGGTTGCACCTTTGAAAAGTGTTAACTCCCGCATAAAACCAGGCTTCCCGTCACTTGTCCGGTGCGTTTTTTCAGCTAACCATTCATTAACAATCCATTCATTTTCTGGGTTGCAGACCAGGTCACATTTAACACGGTTGCACAAAGTTGCAACATGGTGGATATTTCACGCTAACGACCAAACACGATGAAAGAACAACAGGAGCTTTGGCATGGGTATGACCACCATGGGGGTTAAGCTGGATGACGCTACCCGCGAACGGATTAAGACCGCAGCAACCCGCATTGACCGCACGCCGCACTGGTTAATTAAGCAGGCGATTTTTAACTACCTCGAAAGACTCGAGAGCGACGAGGGCCTGCCGGAGCTGCCTGCCCTGCTCGCCGGTGCCGCCAATGAAAGCGAGGAAGCACCGGTCACGGGCGACGAAACTCACCAGCCGTTCCTCGAATTCGCCGAGCAGATCCTGCCGCAGTCCGTCAGCCGCGCCGCCATTACCGCCGCATACCGTCGCGCCGAAACCGACGCAGTACCGATGCTGCTGGAGCAGGCCCGTCTGCCGGAGGAGATTGCCGCCCGGGCGCACAGCCTGGCGTATCAACTGGCGGACAAACTGCGTAACCAGAAGACCGCCACCGGCCGCGCCGGGATGGTACAGGGTCTGCTGCAGGAGTTCTCCCTCTCTTCACAGGAAGGTGTGGCGCTGATGTGTCTGGCGGAAGCGCTGCTGCGTATTCCGGATAAAGCCACCCGCGACGCGCTGATCCGCGACAAGATCAGCAACGGTAACTGGCATTCGCACATTGGCCGCAGCCCGTCGCTGTTCGTTAACGCCGCGACCTGGGGCCTGCTGTTTACCGGTAAACTGGTCTCGACCCATAACGAAGCCAACCTCTCCCGCTCCCTGAACCGCATTATCGGTAAGAGCGGCGAGCCGCTGATCCGCAAAGGCGTGGACATGGCGATGCGCCTGATGGGCGAGCAGTTTGTGACCGGGGAAACCATTGCCGAAGCGCTGGCGAATGCCCGCAAACTGGAAGATAAAGGTTTCCGTTACTCCTATGACATGCTGGGCGAAGCCGCCCTGACCGCCGCCGACGCGCAGGCCTACATGGTTTCGTATCAGCAGGCAATCCACGCCATCGGCAAGGCCTCTAACGGCCGCGGTATTTATGAAGGCCCGGGCATCTCAATTAAGCTCTCCGCCCTGCACCCGCGTTACAGCCGCGCGCAGTACGACCGGGTAATGGAAGAGCTCTATCCGCGCCTGAAGTCCCTGACCCTGCTGGCGCGCCAGTATGATATCGGGATCAACATCGACGCCGAAGAGGCCGACCGTCTGGAGATCTCCCTCGATCTGCTGGAAAAACTGTGCTTCGAGCCGGAGCTGGCGGGCTGGAACGGCATTGGTTTCGTTATCCAGGCCTACCAGAAGCGCTGCCCGTTCGTCATTGATTACCTGATTGACCTCGCCAGCCGCAGCCGTCGCCGCCTGATGATCCGTCTGGTGAAAGGCGCCTACTGGGACAGCGAAATCAAACGCGCCCAAATGGAAGGGCTGGAAGGCTATCCGGTGTATACCCGCAAGGTTTACACCGATGTCTCTTACCTCGCCTGTGCGAAAAAACTGCTTGGCGTGCCGAACCTGATCTATCCCCAGTTCGCCACCCACAACGCCCACACCCTGGCGGCGATTTACAGCCTGGCCGGGCAGAACTACTATCCGGGCCAGTACGAGTTCCAGTGCCTGCACGGCATGGGTGAACCGCTGTACGAACAGGTGACCGGGAAAGTGGCGGACGGCAAGCTCAACCGCCCATGCCGTATTTACGCCCCGGTGGGCACCCACGAAACCCTGCTGGCGTACCTGGTGCGTCGTCTGCTGGAAAACGGTGCGAACACCTCCTTCGTTAACCGCATCGCCGACACCACGCTGCCGCTGGACGAGCTGGTGGCCGATCCGGTACTGGCCGTTGAGAAGATGGCGGCTCAGGAAGGTCAGATTGGCCTGCCGCATCCGAAGATTGCCCTGCCGCGCGAGCTGTACGGCAAAGGCCGCGTTAACTCGGCGGGTCTGGATCTTGCCAACGAACACCGTCTGGCCTCCCTCTCCTCTGCCCTGCTCAACAGCGCGCTGCAGAAATGGCAGGCCAAACCGATGCTGGAGCAGCCGGTTGTTGACGGTGAAATGCAGCCGGTGATTAACCCGGCGGAGCCAAAAGATATCGTCGGCTACGTGCGTGAAGCCACCGACGCGGAAGTAGAGCAGGCGCTGCAGAGCGCGGTGAACAACGCCCCTATCTGGTTCGCCACCCCACCGCAGGAGCGCGCCGCCATTCTGGAACGCGCGGCGGTGCTGATGGAAGATCAGATGCAACAGCTTATCGGCATTCTGGTGCGCGAAGCGGGGAAAACCTTCAGCAACGCCATTGCCGAAGTGCGCGAGGCGGTCGACTTCCTGCATTATTACGCAGGCCAGGTGCGCGATGATTTCGATAACGAAACCCACCGTCCGCTGGGTCCGGTCGTCTGCATCAGCCCGTGGAACTTCCCGCTGGCAATCTTCACCGGCCAGATTGCCGCCGCCCTGGCCGCAGGCAACAGCGTGCTGGCCAAACCGGCAGAGCAAACCCCGCTGATTGCCGCGCAGGGTATCAACATCCTGCTGGAAGCCGGCGTGCCTGCGGGCGTGGTTCAGCTGCTGCCAGGACGTGGTGAAACGGTAGGCGCCAGACTGACCGCCGATAACCGCGTGCGCGGCGTGATGTTCACCGGTTCAACCGAAGTGGCCTCCCTGCTGCAGCGCAATATTGCCACCCGTCTGGATGCGCAGGGTCGTCCGACTCCGCTCATCGCCGAAACCGGCGGGATGAACGCCATGATCGTCGACTCCTCCGCGCTCACCGAGCAGGTGGTGGTTGACGTGCTGGCCTCCGCCTTTGACAGCGCCGGTCAGCGATGCTCCGCCCTGCGCGTGCTGTGCCTGCAGGATGACGTGGCCGACCACACGCTGAAGATGCTGCGCGGCGCGATGGCCGAATGCCGCATGGGCAACCCGGGCCGTCTCACCACCGACATCGGACCGGTGATCGACGCGGAAGCGAAAGCCAATATCGAAAACCATATTCAGGCGATGCGCGCGAAAGGTCGTCCGGTGTTCCAGGCGGTGCGTGAAACCAGTGAAGATGCCCGCGAATGGCGTACCGGCACCTTTGTGCCGCCAACGCTGATTGAGCTCGCAAGCTTCGACGAGCTGAAAAAAGAGGTCTTCGGTCCGGTACTGCACGTAGTGCGCTACAATCGCAATAACCTCAACGCGCTGATTGAGCAGATCAACGCCTCCGGCTATGGCCTGACGCTCGGGGTGCATACCCGTATCGACGAGACCATCGCGCAGGTCACCGGTAACGCCAAAGTGGGTAACCTGTACGTTAACCGCAACATGGTCGGCGCGGTCGTGGGCGTGCAGCCGTTCGGCGGCGAAGGCCTCTCCGGCACCGGTCCGAAAGCGGGCGGCCCGCTCTACCTGTACCGTCTGCTGGCGAACCGTCCGGAGAACGCGCTGGGCGTAACGCTGGCGCGTCAGGACGCGGACTATCCGGTAGACGCGCAGCTGAAAACCGTGCTGACGCAGCCGCTGGAAGCCCTCATCACATGGGCGGAAAAACGTCCTGAACTGCGTGCCCTCGCGCAGCAGTACGGCGAGC
This sequence comes from Enterobacter sp. K16B, assembly GCF_020216105.1. Classification (NCBI taxonomy): domain Bacteria; kingdom Pseudomonadati; phylum Pseudomonadota; class Gammaproteobacteria; order Enterobacterales; family Enterobacteriaceae; genus Enterobacter; species Enterobacter sp. K16B. The sequence continues at coordinate 16,818 of NZ_JAIWJZ010000107.1, read as the reverse complement.
TGGCGCAGGCCGGTACGCAGCGTCTGCTGCCAGGGCCAACCGGCGAGCGCAACACCTGGACGCTGATGCCGCGCGAGCGCGTGCTGTGCGTGGCGGATAACGAGCAGGATGCGCTGGTGCAGTTGGCCGCAGCGATGGCAACCGGTTGTGAAGTGCTGTGGCCGGAAGATGCGTTGCACCGCGACCTGGCAAAACAGCTGCCGAAAGCGGTCTCGTCGCGCATTCACTTCGCGAAGGCCGATGCGCTGCTGACGCAGCCGTTTGACGCAGTGATTTATCACGGTGATTCTGACCAGCTGCGCGAACTGTGCGAACAGGTGGCGGCCCGCAGCGGGGCGATTGTTTCGGTGCAGGGCTTCGCGCGCGGGGAAACCAACCTGCTGCTGGAGCGTCTGTACGTGGAACGTTCGCTTAGCGTCAATACCGCGGCGGCAGGCGGTAACGCCAGCCTGATGACAATCGGCTAACGCTGTGCTAATAAGGCTCCGGAGACGGAGCCTTATTTAATTGGGGAGTGTATGAAACGATTTCTTATCGCAGGTGCAGCACTGCTGCTGAGCGCCAGCGTGCTGGCCGACGAGTGCGACAAAGCGACTACCCAGCTTGAGCTGAATACCTGTAGCGCGCAGCAGTACCAGGCTGCCGATAAAAAGCTCAACCAGACGTATCAGGCGGCCATCAAGCGCGCGGCAGCCCCTCAGCGCGAGCTGCTAAAAAAAGCGCAGCAGGCGTGGATTACCCTGCGTGATGCGGACTGTGCGTTTATCGGTTCGGGTACGGAAGGCGGCAGCATTCAGCCGATGATTGTTAATCAGTGCCTGGCGGAGAAAACCGCGGAGCGTGAAGCGTTTCTGGCCTCGCTGATGCAGTGTGAAGAGGGTGACTTAAGCTGCCCTCTCCCGCCGGGAAACTAACGCACGCGGATCCCTTCGATAATCATCCGCTGCACATTTTCCAGGGTGCTGTGGAAAAACGCTTCATCCTGAAGCGTTTTTCCGGTCACCGCCTCAACCTGGGCCGCAAAGTCAGCGTAATGCTGGGTGGAAGCCCAAATCATAAAGATCAGATGATGCGGGTCGACGGGCGCCAGCTTTCCGCTGGCCACCCATCCGGCAATAATGGCCGACTTGTCGTCCACCAGCTGTTTTAAATCCCCCGTCAGCTCCGCCTGCAGCAGCGGCGCGCCCTGCAGCATCTCCAGACAGAACAGCCTTGAGGCCTGCGGGTAATCGCGCGAGACCTCGAGCTTCAGGCGAATGTACTCTTTGATTGCCACCAGCGGGGCCAGCTCTTCACGAAACGCTTTCAGTGGCGCCAGCCAGATGTCGAGGATCTGCTGCATCACCGCGACATACAGCGCCTCTTTCGACGGGTAATAGTAGAGCAGATTGGTTTTGGACACCCCGGCCTGCTCCGCTACCTGCTCCAGGCGCGTGCCGTGAATACCAAACTGTGAAAAAGTCTCCAGCGCCGCGCTGAGGATCGCCTGCTTCTTGGCACTCACGGCCTGCGAACGTTTACCTGGTGTTTTCACTGCGCCTTGTGTCATTCCCGCTCTCCTTATTGGTTTGCCATAGCATAGCAAAAGCCCTGCTTTCTCTCGACATCCTGGGGTACAGAGTCTGTGCAAAATCGACAAGGAAAAGCTGTTGTGGGAGGCCAATGCGAATGTGACTAACCGTTCTTTATAGCGGGTTCCTCGGCCCTTTAGACGGTCCGCTTTGTGCCAGGAGCGGACGTTGCTAACATCAATTCAGAAGTTCACCATAGAAGAAGTTGTGAATAATTTGATTGGCTTATAGTGGTAAACCACGCCAACATATCATCATGGAGGCTGTTTAATGAGTTGCGATCGGTGCCTGGATTTATGTGTTAAATACGTTATCCGCCAACCTGAACAATTACGTAAAGCAATCCGTATTGCAAAGAATGCGCTCAGCGAAGGGGTTCTGGCCGAAATTGATGCAACGGATGACTGGAATCAATACAGCTTTCAAGAGTGTGCTGAAAAGATGATATGGGGCGATATCGTCGATTACCATTTTGTTTGTAGGCACTGTGGAACTAAGTTTGTATTAGGTGCTGAAACTTACCATGGCAGCGGTGGGTATTGGTCGCCCGAGAATGAAAAACCATCGGAAATAATTGACTAACTTCCGCTCCTCGCTCAAAGCAGACCTTCAGTGTCACGTGCTTGTCTGCTGTGTGCCAAAAGCGGAAGTAAGTAGAAAGCTCTTTATGTTGCTGATATGATAATAAAATGTATAAAAGAGGTGACACATGGATACTGACAAGTTAGTTACGCTGTTTCGATACAAGCGCTGGATAGATATTGAAACACTGCAAGCGATTAAAAGAATCGATGCGTCTGCAAATGCAGAAAAGCACCACCTGACGCTCAGATTGATGAATCACGTACATGTGGTTGATTTGATCTTCAGAGCTAACGTTACCGGTCAGAAGCATTCCTTCACAGCATTGAACACGCCAGAGACCCCCTCTGCTGATGAGCTTCTGATAACGATGACTGAATGTACAGACTGGTATATTCAACATGTCAATTCCATGTCTTCCACTGATCTTGCTGAAACAATCAAATTCCAGTTTGTTGATGGCGGATATGGTGAGATGAAGGCGGTCGATATGCTCAATCATGTGCTTTTTCACGGGACATATCATCGTGGCGCAGTGGGTTGGCTAATTTCAGAAAGTGGTGTAACCCCGCCCAGGGACGTATTGACCGTTTTTCTAAGAGATCATAACCACGAGTAAACGAGACTGGCAGGGGCATGCAAATTTATAACGCCATTGAGCCCTTACACAAAAATAAGTGCATAAATGAATGGCGTGTTTAGATCCAGGTTGCAACGTCCGCTTCTCGCTCAAAGCAGAAATTCTTTTCCCGGTGGTGCCAGAGGCGGCCCCTAATTTTAAAAAATTAACTTAAGTCTTTATTTCCGACTCACCAGGACGCATCAGCAGCCTTTTTTGCTCATTTTTCTTTACCCTGCACCACATTGCGCATATAACTGTCACCGTCCAGTTCTGCTGGAGTTAATATTATTGGACTGGTAGATTGATGCCGTTACACATAATGGTTAAAAAGGATTTAATTTATGTCAAAAAAAAACAAAAACGTTGGCTGTCGTCCCCTTCGTCCTCATATCTGTTGCAATGACAGGATGTATACAACGCGAGGTTGTCGTTAATCATGTGCAGGATGTCACCTCTGGAGACCGGGCTGAAGTGAGAATTATTGGTTTTACCAGCGATACTATGATGTGGGGGGATTTTGATTGTAATCAGCCATATAAGATGCCTCCAAAAGGATACTACCCTCACGTAAGAACAACTTTCGAAAGTAACCCCGTATATATCGATAAGGGCTTTAAAAAATCTAAATTGCCAGATGGCGTATACCCTCTTGACCGCGCAGAATATTATGTTCGAGCGGGGAAATTATTAGGCGTATGGCCTTCAAACCATCTTAGCGATGGTAGACTTTGTACTAAAGACTTTGTTATCCGGCCTGAAAAAGACAAATTATATGAATTCAGGAACCGGAATGACGATAACATGTGCTATTTTGAATTATATGAGATAAATAAATCAACTGGGGCAGCAACCAGGATGAAAATGACAAGCTATAGAGACATGTGTCCTAAATAATTATCTTAGAAGCGCCCCACTGAATAATGGAAGCTTGATAGTCATTGGTGAGGCGCGTCAGTGTCCTTTTGCACATTTACCCCTGTGTTTCCCAAACGGAAATGCAGCATTTGAAAAGGGTGAAGAAATTTGCGAATGGAGCACCACTATCTGTGTTGTCTGATGATGGGTTGTTCCGCACTAAGATCGTTGTCGCATTACCCTCGCCTCCCCTGCACCGTCATCGCGCACCGTTGCCTGCTTTGCGTGCATTACTTTTGACCATTTAGTCCACTTTATTTGATTTCAATTCACCAACCTCTGATTAACACATTAATAACAAAGCCTTTTTAAAAACTGGCATCCCCTTTGCAGATCCCTTTTCACGAGGCTTAACAGGATATGCAGGATGCAGCGCCACGTCTGACTTTCACCCCACACTGAGATGAAGAGAGGTTCGTGATGAAAATTGGCGTATTTGTACCGATCGGCAACAACGGCTGGCTTATCTCGACCACCGCACCGCAATACATGCCGACCTTCGAACTGAATAAAGCCATCGTGCAAAAAGCGGAGCACTACCATTTCGACTTTGCGCTCTCGATGATCAAGCTGCGCGGCTTTGGTGGCAAAACCGAATTCTGGGATCACAACCTGGAGTCCTTCACCCTGATGGCCGGGCTGGCCGCGGTCACCTCGCGGATTCAGATTTACGCGACCGCCGCCACGCTCACCCTGCCTCCGGCCATCGTGGCGCGCATGGCCTCGACCATCGACTCCATCTCCGGCGGGCGCTTTGGCGTCAACCTGGTCACCGGCTGGCAAAAGCCGGAGTACGAGCAGATGGGGCTGTGGCCGGGTGACGATTACTTTTCTCGTCGCTACGACTACCTCACCGAATACGTGCAGGTGCTGCGCGACCTGTGGGGTACCGGAAAAAGCGACTTCAAAGGGGATTTCTTCACCATGAACGACTGCCGCGTCAGCCCGCAGCCGTCGGTTCCCATGAAGGTGATTTGCGCCGGGCAGAGCGACGCGGGAATGGCATTCTCGGCGAAATATGCCGACTTCAACTTCTGCTTCGGTAAAGGCGTCAACACGCCTGCCGCCTTCGCCCCGACCGCCGCACGGATGAAAGAGGCCGCCGACAAAACCGGGCGCGACGTGGGCTCGTATGTGCTGTTTATGGTGATCGCCGACGAAACCGACGACGCCGCCCGCGCGAAATGGGAGCGCTATAAGGACGGCGCCGACGAGGAGGCCCTGAGCTGGCTCACTGAACAGAGCCAGAAAGATACCCGCTCCGGCGCGGATACCAACGTGCGCCAGATGGCCGACCCGACTTCCGCTGTCAACATCAACATGGGCACGCTGGTCGGCTCGTACGCCAGTGTCGCCAGAATGCTTGACGAAGTGGCGGCCGTTCCCGGCGCGGAAGGCGTCCTGCTCACCTTCGATGATTTCCTTACCGGCGTGGAAACCTTCGGCGAGCGCATCCAGCCGCTGATGCAGTGCCGCGCCCATATCCCTGCCGTTACGAAGGAGGTGGCGTAATGACGACCCTAAACGCACGCCCGGAAGCCATTACCTTTGCGCCTGAGCAGAGCGCGCTGATTGTCGTGGATATGCAAAACGCCTACGCCAGCCCCGGCGGGTATCTGGATCTGGCGGGGTTCGACGTCTCGGCGACGCAACCGGTGATCGAGAATATCAAAACCGCCGTAGCCGCCGCACGCGCCGCCGGTATGCTCATTGTCTGGTTCCAGAACGGCTGGGACGACCAGTACGTTGAGGCCGGCGGCCCAGGTTCACCGAATTTCCACAAATCGAACGCCCTGAAAACCATGCGCAAGCGGCCCGAGCTGCAGGGCAAACTGCTGGCGAAAGGCGGCTGGGATTATCAGCTGGTGGACGAACTGGTCCCGCAGGAGGGCGATATAGTGCTGCCCAAACCGCGCTACAGCGGCTTTTTCAACACCCCGCTCGACAGCCTGCTGCGCAGCCGGGGGATACGCCATCTGGTGTTCACCGGCATCGCCACCAACGTCTGCGTGGAGTCCACCCTGCGCGACGGCTTCTTCCTGGAATATTTCGGCGTGGTGCTGGAAGACGCGACCCATCAGGCCGGGCCGGAATTCGCCCAGAAAGCGGCCCTGTTCAATATCGAAACCTTTTTTGGCTGGGTCAGTAACGTCGCGGAGTTCTGCGACGCCCTGAATCCTCCACTCGCCCGTATCGCCTGAGGAGAAAAACGATGCCGAAATCCGTGATTATTCCGCCGGGCACCAGCACGCCCATCGCCCCGTTTGTGCCCGGCACGCTCGCCGACGGCGTGGTGTACGTCTCCGGCACGCTGCCGTTTGATAAAGACAACAACGTGGTGTTTATCAACGACCCAAAGGCGCAAACCCGCCACGTGCTGGAAACCATCAAAAAAGTGATCGAAACAGCGGGTGGCACGATGGAGGATGTGACCTTCAACAGCATCTTTATCACCGACTGGAAAAACTACGCCGCGATTAACGAAATCTACGCGGAGTTCTTCCCAGGCGATAAACCGGCCCGGTTCTGCATTCAGTGCGGGCTGGTGAAGCCGGAGGCGCTGGTTGAGATCGCCACCGTTGCCCACATCGCGAAGTGAGGCGGCCATGAAACTCTCCGTCTCACCGCCCCCGTATGAGGGGGCACCCGCGGTGGTCCTGATTGCCGGTCTCGGCGGCAGCGGCAGCTACTGGCTGCCCCAGCTCGCCGTGCTGGAGCAGGAGTATCAGGTAGTCTGTTATGACCAGCGCGGAACGGGTAATAACCCCGATACCCTGCCGGAAGGGTACAGCCTTGCGCAGATGGCGGACGAACTGGCCCGGGCGCTGGCGGAGGCCGGGATTGCCCGCTACAGCGTCGTGGGTCATGCGCTGGGGGCGCTGGTCGGCCTCCAGCTGGCGCTGGATCATCCCGACGCCCTCACCGCGCTGGTGTGCGTGAACGGCTGGTTAACCCTTAACGCGCACACCCGCCGCTGCTTTCAGATCCGCGAGCGCCTGCTGCATTCCGGCGGCCCGCAGGCGTGGGTAGAGGCGCAGCCGCTGTTTCTTTACCCGGCAGACTGGATGGCGGCCCGCGCCCCTCGTCTGGAGGCGGAAGAGGCGCTGGCGCTGGCCCATTTCCAGGGAAAAACCAACCTGCTGCACCGGCTCAGCGCCCTGAAGAAAGCCGACTTCAGCCGCCATGCCGCGCGCATCCGCTGCCCGGTACATCTTATCTGCTCCAGCGACGACATGCTGGTGCCTTCTGTCTGCTCCGCTGAACTGCAGGCGGCAATCCCCGGCAGTCAGAAAGTGGTGATGCGTCAGGGTGGACATGCCTGCAACGTCACCGAGCCGGACACCTTTAACACGCTGCTGCTGAACGGGCTTGCCAGCCTGCTGCACAGCCATGAACCCGCGTTATAAGGAGCTGTAATGAGCGAAGCCATTAATCCCACTGCGCTGGAGACGCTGTTTACCGCCGCGCGCACCCATAACGGCTGGCTGGATATGCCGGTCAGCGACCAGGTTTTGCGCGAGATCTACGACCTGATGAAATGGGGCCCTACGTCCGCCAACTGCTCTCCGGCGCGGATAGTCTTTGTGCGAAGCGCAGAGGGAAAAGAGAAGCTGCGCCCGGCGCTCTCCAGCGGCAACCTGGAGAAAACGCTCTCGGCGCCGGTTACGGCCATCGTGGCCTGGGACAGTGAATTCTACGAGCGCCTGCCCGAACTGTTCCCGCACGGTGATGCCAGAAGCTGGTTTACCACCAGCCCCGCCCTTGCGGAAGAGACGGCGTTTCGCAACAGCTCCATGCAGGCCGCTTACCTGATTTTCGCCTGCCGCGCCCTGGGGCTGGATACCGGCCCGATGTCGGGCTTTGACCGACAAAAAGTCGACGACGCCTTTTTCACCGGCACCCCGCTTAAAAGCAACCTGCTGATCAACATTGGCTATGGCGACCCGGGCAAACTTTACGGACGCCTGCCGCGTCTGGACTTCGACGATGCCTGCGGGCTGGCGTAAGGAGCGAACATGACAACACCGGATAAACAGACCTTTCGCGACGCCATGGCCTGCGTTGGCGCGGCGGTCAATATCATCACCACTGACGGCCCGGCGGGGAGAGCAGGCTTCACCGCCAGCGCGGTGTGCAGCGTCACGGATTCACCGCCCACCCTGCTGGTGTGCCTGAACCGCGGCGCGTCCGTCTGGCCCACCTTTAGCGAAAACCGCACCCTGTGCGTGAATACCCTGAGCGCCGGACAGGAGCCGTTATCCAATCTGTTTGGCGGCAAAACGCCGATGGAGCAGCGCTTTGCCGCTGCCCGCTGGCAGAGGGGCGACACGGGCTGCCCGCGGCTGGAGGATGCGCTGGCCTCTTTTGACTGCCGCATCAGCCAGGTGGTGAGCGTCGGCACCCATGACATTCTGTTCTGCGACATCGTTTCGATTATCTGCCACCCGGCGCCGCAAGGGCTGGTGTGGTTTGACCGCGGCTACCACGCGCTGATGCGACCCGCCTGCTGAGGCGCTTTAAGGAGACAGACCATGTTCGGATTTCCCCACTGGCAGTTGAAATCGACCTCCACAGACGCCGGCGTGGTCGCGCCGGATGAACGGCTACCGCTCGGGCAAACCCTGGTGATGGGCGTGCAGCACGCGGTTGCCATGTTTGGCGCCACGGTGCTGATGCCGATGCTGATGGGGCTGGATCCCAACCTCTCTATTCTGATGTCGGGAATCGGTACGCTGCTGTTCTTTTTTGTCACCGGCGGGCGCGTGCCCAGCTATCTGGGTTCCAGCGCCGCCTTTGTGGGGGTGGTCATCGCCACCACCGGGTTTAACGGCCAGGGGATCAACCCTAACCTGAGCGTGGCCCTGGGGGGCATCATCGCCTGTGGTCTGGTGTACACCCTGATTGGTCTGGTGGTGATGAAGATCGGTACGCGCTGGATCGAACGCATGATGCCCCCCGTCGTGACCGGTGCAGTGGTGATGGCGATCGGCCTGAATCTCGCGCCGATTGCGGTCAGGAGCGTCTCCGCCTCGCCGTTTGAAAGCTGGATGGCGGTGATCACCGTGCTGTGTATCGGCCTGGTGGCGGTATTTACCCGCGGTATGGTCCAGCGCCTGCTGATTCTGGTCGGGCTGATTGTGGCCTGTCTTTTCTACGCTCTGCTGGCAAATGTCTTTGGTCTCGGCAAACCTGTCGACTTCACGTTGCTCCATCAGGCCGCCTGGTTCGGTCTGCCGCAAATCACATCGCCAGTCTTCAACAGCCAGGCGATGATGCTTATCGCCCCCGTGGCGGTGATCCTGGTGGCGGAGAACCTGGGTCATCTGAAGGCCGTGGCGGGCATGACCGGACGCAGTATGGATCCGTATATGGGCCGTGCGTTCGTCGGCGACGGGCTGGCAACCATGCTCTCCGGTTCCGTGGGCGGCAGCGGCGTCACCACCTATGCCGAAAATATCGGCGTGATGGCGGTGACCAAAGTCTACTCGACGCTGGTGTTCGTGGCGGCGGCAGTGATGGCGATACTGCTTGGCTTCTCACCGAAATTCGGCGCGCTGATCCACACCATTCCGTCACCGGTTATCGGCGGAGCATCGATTGTGGTCTTCGGGCTGATCGCCGTGGCGGGAGCACGCATCTGGGTGCAGCATCGCGTCGATCTCAGTCAGAACAGCAACCTGATTATGGTGGCCGTCACGCTGGTGCTGGGCGCGGGGGATTTCGCCCTGACGCTGGGCGGTTTCACAATTGGCGGGATTGGTACGGCGACCTTTGGGGCAATCCTGCTTAACGCCCTGCTGAGCCGCCAGAAAGGGGATGAAGCGCAAGCGGAAGCCATCACCCCCTGAACCTGAAATAGCCGGGTGACGCTACGCTTACCCGGCCTACATGCCAATTGTAGGCCCGTGCAAGCGAAGCGCCGCCGGGCAAAACGGGCAGCATGCGCGTTGTTAGCGATCTGCCCCTTGTTCAGTGCCCAACCCGGCAATCAACTTACGTCGTTTTTTTAGCTTTAATTCGCTCACCAGCACCCCGGCGACGATAAACGCCGCGCCCACCAGGGCCAGCAGCGGCAAACGCTCGCCCGCAAGTCGGCCAAAAATCCCTGCCCAGACCGGCTCCCCGGTATAGATCACCGTCGCGCGGGTCGGCGACACGCTGCGCTGCGCCCAGTTCATGGTCACCTGAATAATGGCGCTAAAAATGCCCAGCCCCAGCGCCACCACGACCAGGCCGGTGGACATTGGCGGTACCGACTCCCCTGCTGGCACCATCGTCGCAAATGCCACCAGCGACGCGGTGGCAAGCTGCACTACCGTCACGCGCTTGACGTCGACCTTCCCCGCCCAGGCGCTAATCAGAATAATTTCCGCCGCAATCGCAATCGCCCCGATCAGGGTAATGATCTCCCCCGTCCCCAGCGCCAGCAGGTTGTTTTCCGGCCCGGCGAGCAGAATAAGGCCAATAAACGCCAGCACGATCCCGATGCAGGACATCAGCCCCGGCAGTCGCCCAAGGCACAGCCACTGCAGTAGCGGCACCAGCGGCACATACATGGCGGTAATAAAGGCGGATTTACTGCTGGAGATGGTCTGCAATCCCCACGTCTGCAGGCTGTAGCCCATCGCTATCGCCACCCCAATCGCCACCCCGGCCTTAAGCTCTTTCAGCGTCAGACCCCGCAGCGTGTTTAGCGAGCAGAGCCCCACGGCAATCGCCGCCGTCGCAAAGCGCAGGCCAACAAAAAAGAACGGATCGCTAAGGGTCACCGCGTACTGGACGGCCAGAAACGTCCCGCCCCAGAACATGGTGATGAGAATAAGGATGGCTTCCTGCGGTTTAACAGAAAATTTGAAACGTGAGACAGACATGCGGCACTCGCAATGAAGAACAATTCCCTAGTGTGCGTTGCCTTTGGTTACAGTTCAATGTTGCAGAAATAAAAAAACCGCCGGGAAGCCCCGGCGGCAGGGAGATCAACCCGGCGACTTACTTATTGCCGCCATGGCTGTTTTTACCCCCTTTTTTGCCAGCCTCAGATGCGCGCTGAGGGTCATTTTTAAAATTACCCCCGCTATGCTGGCCACCTTTACGGCCTGCTTCTGATGCTCTTTCACGGTCTTCTGCGAAATTACCTGAACCACCACGATGGTTTGCCATCTCTAACCTCCAGAGTGTGAAACATTAGACATCATATTGCATTCAGTAAAAGAGGATTCTTTCACCTCGCGGCTCAAGGACAACGCCTTTATCTGTGCCGCGTGAAACTAAGCTTAGTGGAATGAGGTTATCCGGCAAGCCGAAGGTAATATCCTGCAACATGATCTCAGTCTTTCGGGTGAGATGACGCGGCGGTAATCCATAAACCTTTCTTATCATTTTAAAAATCGGCAGCGGGAAAGTTGTATCATTTTGCTACAAAGCCATTTTTAGACCCATATTGTTATAAATCAAATAAATGGCGTTCATTTTTGCAGTCTGGCTGTGATGACATATCTTTAAAAGAGCGCAGCGATCCGCTGTCAGAGAAAACAAACGAGGAGTGATGCAAAATGGCAAAAGTTCTGGTGCTCTATTATTCCATGTATGGACACATTGAAACCATGGCTCACGCGGTAGCAGAGGGTGCAAACAAGGTGGACGGCGTTGAGGTTGTGGTGAAACGCGTACCGGAAACCATGCAGGCAGAAGCATTCGCAAAAGCCGGGGGTAAAACACAAAATGCCCCGGTGGCCACCCCGCAGGAACTGGCTGATTACGATGCCATCATCTTTGGCACCCCGACCCGCTTTGGCAATATGTCCGGCCAGATGCGTACCTTCCTCGATCAGACGGGCGGCCTGTGGGCTTCAGGCGCGTTATACGGCAAGCTCGCCAGCGTCTTCAGCTCCACCGGGACCGGCGGCGGCCAGGAACAGACGATTACCTCAACCTGGACTACCCTTGCTCATCACGGGATGGTGATTGTGCCGATCGGCTACGGGGCACAGGAGTTATTTGATATTTCTCAGGTACGTGGCGGTACGCCGTACGGCGCAACCACCATTGCCGGCGGCGATGGCTCCCGACAGCCGAGCAATGAAGAGCTCGCTATCGCCCGTTATCAGGGTGAATACGTCGCGGGTCTCGCCAAAAAACTGAACGGCTAACCCAACAGGAGGACAAGCATGCCAACGCAAGAATCAAAAGCTCACCACGTGGGTGAATGGGCAAGTTTACGCAACACCTCGCCGGAGATCGCCGAAGCCATTTTTGAAGTCGCGAAGTATGACGAAAAACTGGCAGAGCAGATTTGGGAAGAAGGCAACGATGAAGTGCTGGTGCGCGCCTTCAAAAAAACGGACAAAGACTCGCTCTTCTGGGGTGAGCAAACCATCGAACGTAAAAACGTCTGAACGTTTCCCCCCGCCATGCGGGGGGTTATCCTCTATTTTGCCGCGTTGTTCATCACCGCATTGAATTTGTCGACAGGACAGAAGCCGTTCACATCGACCGGACAGCCCTTCAGCTCAAGCGTCACGCGCTGCGCCGGAGATTGCAGCGACAGCACGCTGGCGTTACGCAGTTGCTCCGAGCTCTGATAGACATACTCAATTTTCATCAATTCCTGGTTGCTGTTTTTGTCATGCCAGCGCTGGAAGACAATTTTGCCGCCAATCGGGGTGCGTTCCTGCTGGTCGTGCAGCTGGTACGGTTTGAAATCCAGCGCCGTGAGCAGGGAAGCGATGTTTGAATCATGCCCCACCAGCAGGGTGATTTTCGGCGCTTTCGCCTGTTCGGTGACCAGGGTTTTATCGATGTATTTCACCAGCGGTTTGGCGACGTTTTGCGCCACCTCGGTAGAGGTAAACAGCGAGTCCTGATAACCGTTTTTCAGCTTCGACAGTACGCGCCACTGCTGGTCGGTTTTGATCTCTCCCCAGGCCACCTGGTCTGCCGGGAAACCTTCGTAATACTGCAGCGTAAATGCGTCAACCAGCGAGTTACCCACCTTCAGCGGCCCGGTAACGCCTGGCTCTTTTTCGTAATCAGCGCTGAAGGTATCTTTCGCATCCGCCAGCGAGCAGACCTTTTTCTCTTTGCACGACGGCGACTCGGCGTAGTTCGTCATCTGCTCCAGCAGCTTGTAGCTTTCCGCAAGCTGCATTTTCTGCCGCTCGGCCTCCATCGCCTTCAGCGCTTTGTCGCGGAATTCAGGGGAATTATCGGTAATCACCGGGTTAAAGGTCGGGTCCATGGTGCCCATTTTTTCCTGATGATGAACAGGCACATCACAGCCCGGGAAGGCGCCGGTGATAAAGAACTGCGCGGTGGCGACGGTACGCTGCAGGCTGTTGGCATAGGCATACACCGCATCCGGTGGCGGGCACTCGCCGGACTTGATCATCCCCTGCTGTGCCAGCCACTCGCGCATATAATGACCCATATAGACTTCCAGCACGCCGCCTTTGGTGGTGAGCTGACCACCCGGCACTTCCCACTCAGGCCACTGCTTTGGCGTCGACTGCTCCAGCACGCTGCCGTTGTTGGCAAGCGGAGCGCGCAGGTTATGACGACTCATGATTAAAACTTGCTCCAGCTGATACCCTTCCGGCGTCTCTTGCGCCTGCACGCCAAACGTTGCTGAAATGGAACCGGCGACTGCCAGCGCGAGTAGTGCTTTTCTCATCCCTAATTCCTCACTCGTTTTAAAATGTCGCGTTCAGTGTGACAGAACCGTGACAATTTTCCGGGAAGCATTTCTCAAACTGATGATTAACACGCTTACGGTGAGCGTCGATTAGTTTTATAATAAAACCATACCCCACCGGAGAATGTGCTGTGAAACGTACCCGTCTTGAAGAGAGCCCCTGCCCCGTCGCCCGTTCGCTGGATATCATCGGTGACTGGTGGTCGCTGCTGATTGTTCGCGACGCGCTCCGCGGGGTTACGCGCTTTGGCGAGTTTCAGAAAAGCCTCGGAATTGCGAAAAACATGCTGACCACGCGGCTTAAGCTGCTGGTTGACGAAGGTATCCTTCGGCTTCAGCCCGCCTCCGACGGCAGCGCCTGGCAGGAGTATGTCCTGACCGAGAAGGGACGCGCCCTGCAGACGGTTCTGGTTGCCCTGTCACAGTGGGGCAATGAATATTTATTTGCTGAACACGAATGCGGCACGGTCCTTGTCGATAGCGAAAAGCGCAAACCCCTGCGAAAACTGGCGCTTATCGCCGACGACGGTCGCGAACTGACCCCTGAGCAGATTGTGGCCAAACTCCCCTCCTGATCGCCCCCGCCAGCAAAAGCACAAAATGCCCACCAATTTGGTTGCATTATAAAACCAAATAACAGAGAGTGGATTAAGTTTCATGTTGAAACCAAATAACCCACTTTGCTTTGAGGTAACACACGATGACTACGCCACGCTCTACCGCCCTGGTAACAGGTGCCTCTTCCGGAATTGGTGCTGTCTATGCCGATCGCCTTGCCGCTCGCGGCCTTAATCTGGTGCTGGTCGCCCGGCGTGAGGAACGACTGCAGGCGCTGGCCAGTGAACTGCGCGAACGCTATGACGTTGCGGTCGAGGTTCTGGTGGCCGATCTCACGGAGGAAGCCGGGATCCGCGCCGTGGAAGAGACGCTGCGCAGTAACACCGCCATCGATACGCTGATTAACAACGCGGGCACCGCACAGATGGCCCCGTTCCTCGCGGGTGATGTGGCCCGGCATCAGGCCATTAACACCCTGAACACCACGGCGCTGATGCGCTTAACGTATGCCATTCTGCCGCGCCTGGCAGAGAATAACCGCGGCACGCTTGTCAACATCGCGTCCGTGCTGGCTCTGCACGTGCGGGCGGGCAGCGCGCTCTACAGCGCCACCAAGGCGTGGGTGCTCAGCTTTACCCGCGGGCTGCAGGAAGAGTTTGCCGAGAGCAACCTGCGCATTCAGGCGGTGTTGCCTGCCGCCACGGCGACGGAGATCTGGAGCCATTCCGGCGTCACGGTTAACGATCTGCCGGAAGGGTCAGTAATGACCACGGAAGATATGGTGGATGCGTCACTGGCGGGTCTGGATCAGGGTGAACTGATCACTATCCCACCGATGCATGACGCTGGCCTGTGGGATCGCTACGAAACGGCGCGTCTGGAATTGTTTAACAGCGCGCGCACCGGTATTCCGGCCCCGCGCTACGTAAAACAGTAGCCTAACGCTCCAGCTGGTCGCCGTACTCAGTCATCCAGGCGGCCAGCGGCGAGAGTGCATTTTGCAGAGTGAGCCCGAGCGCGGTAATTTGGTACTCCACCCGCGGCGGGATCTCAGGGTAGACCGTACGCGTCACCAGCCCGCGCTGCTCGAACAGGCGAAGCTGCTTCGTCAGTTCTTTTTGCGTAATCGGGGCAGCCGCCCGCAGCAGATCGCCAAAGCGAACGGGCGTATTGAACACAATCAGGCGATAGAGAATGGGGATCGCCCATTTACCGGAAATCAGGTTGACAAACTGCGTCATCGGGCAGGTATACACCTCAGATTTTTTTTCGCAGCACACGTCCAGACTTTCTGCCATTGCACACCTCTTGCCTCGTTAGTATCCATTTGGTACCTGGTTTCCTTTCGATACTAACGTTTCTATAGTGTTTTCTCCAGAGACATTTCAGGAGAAGAATATGGGTCGTTTAACCGATAAGTACACGCTGATTACCGGCGGCACCAGCGGCATCGGTCTTGCTACCGCGCAGGCGTTTATCGCCGAAGGCGCACACGTCGCCGTTACCGGACGCAATCCCGACACGCTCGCCGAAGCAGAGCGTATTCTGGGCGAAAACGCCTGGGTGATCCCGACCGATGCGGGAGATATTGCTTCGCAAAAAGCGCTGGCGGAGACCCTTGCCGCCCGCTGGCCACGCCTGGACGCGGTATTTCTCAACGCCGGTGATGTGACGCACGCGCCGCTGGAAGCGTGGCAGGAAGAAGCCTGGGATCGTCTGATGGGCATCAACCTGAAGGGACCGTTCTTTTTAATTCAGGCACTGCTGCCGCTGCTGAATAATCCCTCCTCCGTGATCCTGTGCGGCTCCGTAAGCGCGCGCATCGGCCTGCCCACCAGCAGCGTGTATGCCGCGAGCAAGGCTGCCCTGCTGTCGCTGGCGCGCACGTTGTCGGCGGAACTGCTGCCGCGCGGGATCCGCGTCAACGGCCTGAGCCCAGGTCCGGTGGAAACCCCGGCCTTTAACAAAACAGGCTTAAGCGAAGAAGCGCTTAACGCGATGATGGCGGAGATCATCAAGCTGGTGCCGCTGGGCAGAATGGGCTCCACGACGGAGCTGGCAAAAGCCGCGCTCTATCTGGCCTCCGACGAGTCCAGCTATACGGTAGGCACGGAGCTGCTGGTCGACGGCGGGATGGGAAGTTTGTAACTCAGAAGGCGCTGATGCCGGTGACAATGCCGACATACAGCGCCGCCCAGACGGCGGCAGAGAGCAGGCTCACCGCGTAAACCTTGACCACGTTAAGCCTGAGCATGCCTGCCGCCAGCGGTACGATATAGCGCAGCACCGCCAGGAAGCGCGCGCTGAACAGTACCAGCACGCCGTTTTTCTGCAGCTGATGTTGCACCCGCAAAAATTGACCGGGGTGTTTTGCGGTGAGGCGGGTTATCCATCGCGAGTGCCCCATCAGCTGGCCGATATGGAAGTTCAGCGCTGAACCCACCGTTGCCCCCATCACCACGGCCAGCCATGCCAGTGCCGGATGCATGCTCGCCTGACTTACGGTAATGCCGGTCAACAGCATCACCGAGGCAGGTGGCAGCACAGAGGAGATCAGCACCGTTGATTTACTCAGCGCCATCATAAATAACAGCGCGAAAAGATGTGCCGGATAGAGCGCAAAGTGATTCAGCAAAGTATCAAGCCACGTCATTTACTCTCCCCCGATGTAAATATCATTCTTCATTTAAAATGAATTCACTTAAATAAACCCTCAACGTCTTATTAATAAGATTCTTCTAAACCGTTCTTAAACATTTTTTAAATTCCTGAGCGGCAAAATTAATTAAGCGTATTATCCCTCTCGTTTTATACCCTAAATAATTCGAGTTGCAGGAAGGCGGCAAGGGAACGAATCCCCGGGAGCGTACACAAGTACG
>NZ_JAIWJZ010000106.1:0-27739 GCF_020216105.1 Enterobacter sp. K16B | reverse complement strand
CTGAGCGGGGTGCGCACCTCATGGCCCATGCTCTGCATAAAGGCGTTTTTACTGCCGATGGCCTGCTCCAGATTACTTTTGGTCTCAGAGAGCTGAGCGATCAGTTGCTCTTTTTCGGTGACATCCAGCCAGCCGCCAATCAGCCCGCCAATCTCCCCCTGACCGTCGTGCCACGGCACAATCCAGCCCTGCAGGTAACGGGTCTGGCCGTGTAGCGTAAAGCTTTCAGACCAGTTCTGCGGTTGCCCATCCTGCAGCGCCTGCTGGTATTTTGCCTCCAGATTGGCCAGCACCGCCGGCTCGGCGATGTCGATCGCCGTGACCGGCTGCCCCTGAAACGCATCGCCCGGCTGGCCGATGGCATCCGCCCACGCCTGGTTGTAACGCAGCAGATGGCCGTTGCGATCGCGCACGTAGAGCGCCACGGGCGAGGCGTCAATCAGCGCCTGGGTAAAACGTAACTGTTCGGCCAGCTGCTGCTGCCAGACGTTACCGCGACGCAGCGCGGCGCGCAGATAATGTATCCACAGCCAGCACCCGGTGACCACCAGCAGGAGCAGTACGCCCCAGACCAGCGAATTAATCAGCGAGCTGTGAGCCCAGGTTTCGCTATTGTCGATGGCCGCTTGTCGCCAGTCGCCCGCCAGCTGCATCAGTGCCTGCGGCTGCATATCCGCCAGCGCTTTATTGAGAATATTAATCGGCTGGCTGGTGTCGCTTTGCGCGGCAATGACCACGTCAATGGGGGCTACCGGTACCGTCACGGCCAGATAAAAACGGGTGGGGTGATGGCGCGTCACCAGATAGTTGGCAATGAACTGCGGCGCAATCACCCCGCGAATTTCCCCTTTTTTCAGGCGCGCGAGCGCATCGTCCATCTGCGTCAATGGCACCAGCTTAATGGTGGGATACCAGGTTTCCAGCCAGGCGCGCAGCGGGTCATCAGCCATGATCGCCAGCTTTTCCCCCTTCAGTTGGGAAAAATCATCCGGGCGTTTGATATCCAGGTCCATCACCACCACGGCGGGCGTGGTCAGTAACGGCGGAGTCATCGCCACGGTCGCGGCGGGCTTCTGCGACACGTCCCACTGCTGCCTCAGCACCAGCGCATCCGGGTTGTCGCGCTTTAAGGCGTTAAGTTCGGCGTCGCTCCCGGCGGTAAGAAGCGTAAAGTGAATATCGTACTGCTCGCTAAACTGGTTGAGCAGATCCACCACCAGACCCGCGGGCGCCCCCTCTTCCAGAAACGACAGCGGGCGCTGGCGGCTGTCCAGGATCACCTGAATCTGACTATGCTCACGCAGCCAGTTCTCCTCCTCCTGATCCAGCGCCAGCGGATTGGAGGTGATGACAAAGCTCCGGTTAAGTCCCCAGCTGGTGGTGATTCGCAAACGGCTGGCTAACGGGATATGTTTGAACACCGTGTCGATGGCTTCAGCCAGCTGCGGCAGTTGCCTGTCGACACCAAAGCTCATGTTCAGATTGGGCAGGGCCGGGCTGTAACGCCAGCGAAGCCCCTGCGCCTGATGGTACTGAGTGAGATACTCCGCACTGGCGCGGTTAATCCACAGCGCATCTATCTGCTTAAACGCCAGCGCGCTGATCGCCGAAGGATACCAGAACTGTAAACGCAGCGTGCTGTCGGGATAATGTTGACGCAACGCCGCACTGGCGTGGGTATCGGACATCAGACCGATGGTCTTTGGGCTCTCTTCTGGATGGTCATCGGCGCGATCGCGAGGGGTCATCAGGACCGCTTTATCCAGCAGCCATGGCGGCGTGGACACCAGCCCGGGGTTGGGCCACAGTTCCGGGTTCCACATCGCCACCATCTGGATTTCATGGCGGCGCAGCGCCTGGAAAGCATCGCGACTCTGGCTGTAGTAGTGGAGTTTGACGTTCACCTTAAGGCTGTCTTCCAGCAGCGCCAGATAATCGGCAGCGATACCGCTGAACAGCCCGTGGTCCATGCCCTCGCTCAGGGGAGGATGCGGCTGCCCCCAGACCCCCACGTGAAGCGTTTGATTGTTATTCAGCCACTGTTGTACGTCATCGCTAAACTGGACGTGCGGCGCATTGACCTGCACGCGGGGTTGCAGCGTCAGTTCCTGGGCCTGTATCTGCCCGATACTGCACAGCAGTAAAAACAGGCTAATTAACCGGGCAGAGATAAAACGCATCGTTTGAGTCGTTCCCTGAAAAATGAGTGCTGAAAATAAGCAGACGGGTGCAACCTTAATTTTAGCAATCGCGCGTCGTTCTGCATTGTCTGGATACCCGCCATAATGTGCGGGAATTTTAGCCATTGGCGATCCAGCCCTAACTAAGGTCGGTCTTGTTTTTAAAAAATATCGACCGCCATTTTTTATAAGACAGGCCTTATTGTCCCCTTTTACCCGGACAGGTAAAAACGCAGCAAATTAGCTATGCATAAACAGGTTCCACAATAATGAATAACCCTTTAACGCCCCACGATGAAAAGTCTGCGCTGGTCGAGATCACCCTCGGCGATATTTTCATTGCGGGTGAAGAGCCTCTTTTTATCGACGATGGCAGTCAGCAGTTACTAATAAAAGGCGCGCCCGGCCAGCAGGTCAATCTTTCCGACCTGCTGCCTGCGGAGTCAGAGCCCGGAGAGTGGATGAAGGCGAGAGGCTCCGTCACCGTAGATGGGGTGCAATACGAGGTGTATCACCATTCCGGGCTCGAGACGGAGCTGCTGGTACAGACAGGCATAGAGGTTGCCCCTCAGACGTAAACCCGTTACGCGAGCACCTCGACCTGTATCGCGCCGGCGCGAAAATCGTCGGCGAGGAAGAAAGGGATGGGCAATCGCCATTGCCCCTCTCGCACCGTCGCCGCGTAGGGATAGCTCACGCCAGCAATACGCAATGCGACCGTCTGCTTTTCACCTTCAGCGTGTTCGCTCGGTCCGGCCAGCACGGTAAACCCGGCGTTGCTGCCCACATGGAAGTGTTCGGTCTTCCAGCGAATCGGCGGGTGCTCGGGCCAGGGTTGAGCATGGTGAAAGGCAAAGATCTCATCGTGATTCAGAATGCTCTGTCGGACCGTAGGCCACAGCGCCACCTTGAGGAAATACTGGTCGGTGAAACGGGCGCTCCCCCGGTAGCTCGCCACGAACTGACGCATCATCCCTTCCACGTTCGGCACCACACCGCCACAGCCGCCCCACATCCCGGCCAGCAACAACTCAGTATGTGTGAAGTAGTCGCGCATATGGTGGAAATAGAACGGCGAGCGCAGCCAGGCCTCCACGCAGACCTGCTCGCGTTCGGAGAGCAGGGAGTCGGCGTCACGCACTAAAAATCGCTCGACCTGCGGGTCACCCATTACCAGAAAACGCCACAGCGTCGGGTAAATGCCCTTTTCCTCGCTCATATCCACCAGCAAGGCACCCGCCTGCGCCAGCCGCTGCCAGACATGCTGCGGCACGGAGTCGTCCAGATAGACGCGACAGCGCCAGGCCGGAAACAGCGCTGCGGCAACCTCGATATTTTTAATTAAGGTTTCACAATAGCGCGGCTGATCGCCATACAGACTGAACGCAATGATGTTCTTTTCCGGGCAATCCGCCCGGAAAGGCGGCGGTGGCGTCTGGGGCAGCGGCCAGACGGTTCCCTGACGAAAACGCTGGTCCGAGAGGGTCAACGACTCCAGACCACAGGCGCGCATTTCATCCGTTTTGCCCATATGGCCGCACAGTTCCGCCAGACCATCGAGCCAGGTTTCTGACGCTTCATGACGGCGCGGCGACTGATAAATCTTGCGATAGACCTTATACGCCTGGTCATATTTTCCCGCACGCATCAGGCTCAGGGCGTAATCGCTCTGCACCGACATATTGTGCGGCAGAACGGCCAGCGCTTTTTCGCAGCAGAGGGAGGCGGTCGCATAATCCGCGACGGCCATAGCATGGCGGTACTGCTCAGCCAGAGCAGTAAATTTCTGACGCATGGCGTGTTGTTTCGCTGCGGAAGCGTGAGAATGAAGGGTTCGGCGCATCGTTCGGGCTCAGGAGTAAATAAACGTGGGTATTATTTTCCTCTTCGCCAGTCAGGTAAGCGACAAGACCCGTCTTGATGTTCCTGCCAGTTAACATACGTTAAGCAGCGAAAAACAGGCGAAACGGCACGCTTATATTAGTATTGAGGTGATTGCGTCGAATTAATCACGTTCCTGACCAGACATTGCGCTTTTCGTTATTCTCAATTGCCAGAATAATAACCAAGCCTTGTCTTATAACAATACTTTTTACCTTTAACCAGAATATCACTCTTAGTACTTCATCCTCAGGAGCGTTATAAAAAGATATGCGCCACTACCTTCGTCGTTTTTTGCTTCTGGTTTTATTTTTATTTGTGATGCCGCCAGCACACAGCGAAGAATATAAGATTCTGATGCGTACCCCTATTGAGGGGATGCACCGTTTACCGCTTACCGAAGAGCAAGCCACGCTGCTGAAGCGTTTGCAAAATTTAACGGTCGGCATTACGCGCTATGACGCGCCCCCCTTCGGTATGCGCAATATGCGTCATGAGTATGAGGGTTTAAGCGCCGACTATCTTGGTCTGGTCTCCTGGCAGCTGAATCTGCCGGTTAAGCTCCGGATGTACGACTCGCCGGAAGAGCTGTGGCAGGCGCTGGCCCGCGGTGATATCGATCTTATCCCCTCTGTCGCCGCCTTTGATGCCAACGACGCCTTTGTTTTCTCAGCCCCCTACGCCAGCGATAAACCGGTGCTGGGTATTAACGACCGGGACACCCGGCCCCTCGCGGACGATCTTGCCGACACCGACGTGGCAATGGTCAGGGACTATCTCCCCCTTTCTCAGGTGAAAGCGGCGTACCCCAACGCCCGCTTTCGTCTGTTTGACAGCTATCAGGACGCACTCAGCGCCGTGGCGTTTGGGCAGTCGCGCGCCTATCTGGGCAACAGCTATTCCCTGAGCCGGAACTATTTAAACAATATTCATATCGAGCGCTTCTCCCGGCTGTCCAACCGTGAAGTCGGGTTCGCCCTGAGCCAGAATAACCCGCAGCTCAATGCCTTAATCAACGCCACTATCCGCGCGGTGCCCGAAGAGGAAAAGCTGGATCTCTATCGCCGCTGGCAGCCCGATCGGGTCGATATCGCTCAGGGAACCAAGTCGCTGGATTTTACCGACCAGGAGAAAGCGTGGATTGCCCGTCATCCGGAGGTGAAGGTGCTTATCTACAGCCAGGATAACGCTGCGCCGGTCTCGTTTATTGATAACAAGGGCATACTGCGTGGCGTGGTGGCGGACCTCTTTTCCGTTGTGTCGCTGAGAACCGGGTTACGCTTTAGTTTTGAGACCGGGACGACCACGGAGGCGTTAATTTCCCAGGTGGACCATGGCCAGGCGGATATGCTCGCGTCAATCACCCCCAGCGAGGCGCGTCAGTCTCAGCTCCTCTTCACGCGCCCCTACTTGCGCAGCGCATTTTCCCTGACCACCTCAACCTCACGCAACGACATCCACACCCTGGCCGATCTGCGCGGCAAGCGCCTGGCGGTGGTCAAAGACATTGCCGTGGAGCAGTGGGTGCGCGAGCGTTACCCGGAGATCAAGATTGTTCACGTGGGCAATGAATCGCAGCTGCTCGCCAGCATTACCGAGGGCGATGCCGACGCGGCGCTTGGCATTCTGGTGATGACGGATTATCAGATCTACACCAACTTCCCGGATCGTCTAAAAGTGGTGTCGATCGTCGGCGATTCCCCCGTCTGGATCTCGTTTGGCGTGGGGCTGGCCAGCCCCGAACTGCAACGTATTCTGGATAAAGTGCTGCTGAGCATCTCCCCCATTGAGATGGAGAATCTGGCGAACCGCTGGCGACCAAACGAGCTGGTGGTGGTGGACAGCTTCTGGTATCGCTATCGCGAGGTGCTGATTGCCACGGGCATCTTCAGCGCCGTACTGGTGCTGCTGGCGCTGGGATGGGCGCTCTATTTACGTCGGCAGATCGTGCGCAAAGCCGCCCTGCGCCGACAGCTGAACGAACAGCTCAGCCAGCTTCGTGAGATGCTGACGGAACGTGAATCGCTGCTGGCGGAGCTGAGCGAGGCGAAAGAGCGGGCCGAAGACTCTAACCGGGCAAAATCGGTCTTCCTGTCAACCATGAGCCATGAGATCCGCACCCCGATGAATGCGATTATCGGCATGCTGGACATCGTGCTGAAAAAAGGACGCCGGGGCGAACACGATCTGCAGGCGCTGGAAGTCGCTTACGACTCGGCAGAAGGGCTGGTGGGGTTGATTGGCGATATTCTCGATATCTCCCGTATCGAGGGGGGCCATCTCGATTTCAATCCGGAGCCGGTGCATTTTGGCAAGCTCATCGACAACATGATGCGGGTATTCCAGGGGGTGGCGATTGAAAAGAATATCCGGCTGGAGAAAGTCTTCCCGACCACGCCGCTGTATGAGGTCTACGCCGATCCGCTGCGTATTAAGCAGGTGCTCTCCAATTTGCTGAGCAACGCCATTAAGTTTACCGATCGCGGCGGCGTAACGCTGACCTTATCGCAACAGGAAGAGGGCGATGCTGTCCAGTTTATGATTGAGGTGCAGGACAGCGGCGTCGGTATTGATGCCAGCCAGCAGGCCGCCCTCTTCAAACCGTTCAGCCAGGCAGACAACCGCCGGGCAGGAACGGGACTCGGGCTCTATATCAGCCGGACCATTTGTGAAAGCATGAATGGCACGCTCACCCTCACCAGCGAAAAGCAGGTCGGCACCACGGTACGGGCGACCTTCTCCCTGCCCAAAGTGACCCGTGCCGTTACCCCCCGCGTCCCGTCGCAGGCGGAAGAGGAAACGTTACCGGCGCTGAAGGTACTGGTGGTGGATGACAACCCGGCAAACCGGATCCTGCTGGCCAAACAGCTGGCCTGGCTGGGCCAGCACGCGCATCTGGCGGCCAGCGGCGATGAGGCGCTCACTATCTGGGCCGATACGGCGTTTGATGTGATCATCACCGACTGTAATATGCCGGGCATTAACGGCTACCAGTTGACGGGCATGATACGCGATGCCGAGCGCGAACAGGGTCGGGATCCGGCGTGGATTATTGGCTTTACCGCCAATGCGATGCATGAGATTACGGAGCGGTGTTTACAGGCGGGTATGAACGATTGTCTGTTTAAGCCGTGCTCGATTAGCGATCTGGCAAAGGCGCTGCGCAATGCACGGGCCTACAACGTGGAGTAGGCCGGGTAGGCGCAGCGCCACCCGGCAAGAAAAGCGGCTCTCAGTGGAGGATCACAGCAGCTGGTCGTGCCAGAGGAACAGCTCCGGGTCGGTCTTGACCCCCAGCTTTCTCATCGCCGATTTCTTCTGGCCGCTGACCGTTTTGCGGCTCCGGCTGAACTTCTCAGAAATTTGCAGTACCGACATTCCGGACAGGAAAAGGCGTAACACTTCCAGTTCCCGTGGAGAAAGCTCATCCAGACGGCCAATACCCTCGATGACCTGCTGCTCGTCTTCCACCTCACCCGGTACCGTCGGCTCGGAGATAAGATAAAACTCTTTCTCCATGCTTTCGGAGAGGCAGATATGCCCCGCTGCCACCTGGCGTACCGCCGCGACCACTTCCGAGGCGTCGCGGCTTTTCCCGATATGCCCGCGCACGCCCGCCTTCAGCGCCTGACGGACAATCGCGGTATTTTCCAGCGTCGATGAGAGCAAAATTTTCAGCCACGGGAAATTGCTCATCAGCTGTTTGATCATCGGTAATCCGTCGATGTCGTCCTCACCGAGTAAATAGTCGAGGATCAGCACATCAATACGGTTAGTGCGTAAGAAGTTCATCAGATCAATACGGCTGGCAAAGCTGCCCTTCAGTTCGAAATCCGGCTCCTGGCTGAAAATAATTTCCAGCCCTTTGCGCACAATCGGATGATCGTCGAGTAAGGCGATATAGATTTTTTTTCCTGAAAACGGGTTCATCTGCACTCTCTTTCTGTGCCTGCTGGGGTTCATTATAAAATGGCTGATTATGTTTTTCTCAGCCACTGCAATAATGTCCCCGCACTGGCATAACTACGAAAAATAGCAGCGTAAGCGTCAAAGCGGTTGGTGGCTTCTGCCACCTGGTTACCGTAATAATCACTTTCTGCACTCAGCACATCCAGCAGGGTTCGTCTGCCAAGGTGGTACCATTGATCGAAGAAATCATGGCGAATGCGATCGGACTCAAAGGCTAAGTCATGGTACAACTCAGCGCGCTCCAGCATGCTGCGGGCATCGTGATCGGCCGCACGCACGCGGTTATCGAGATCGCGTAACTGTTTTTCGATGGCTTCTCTGCTGGCGTCGGCACGACGCGCGGCGGAGAGTTCAGCGGCGCGCTGCGAACCACCGCGGAAAATCGGCCAGCTTACGTTCACCCCGGTCTCCCAGGACTGTTCACGCCCCAGCTCGTCACGCCCGGTACTTTTGCCCACGTTCCAGGTGACCGTCGGGTATGACGCCGAACGTGCCGCATCCGCATCCGCCAGCGCCGACGCGGTTTCCGCCTTCGCCTGACGGATCGTCGGATGGCTGTCGATGGCCGAAAGCTGTGACGTCAGTTCACCCGGCTTCAGGTTCCAGACGGTCGCCGCCGGCAGAGGCACTTTTTTATCGCCCAGCAGGCGATTCAGGGTGATTTCAATATCACGGGCACGCGAGACGGCCGTATCCAGCGAAGATTGCGCCTGCAGCAGACGCCCCCGGGCCTGGGTCAGCTCGCTGCGACGCCCCTGGTCGACCTTCACAATCCCGTCCAGCATGGCGACCAGCTCGTTCATCCGCGCCACGTACTTTTGGCTCAGGCTGATGATCTGGCGCTGTTTGCTCAGCTCAATCAGTGAACTGCTGACCTGCCAGGCGATATCTTCCGCCTGCGCATCAACGTTATTGATTGCCGCGTCATGCAATGCTTCGCGGCTTTTAATGGTGTTACTGGTGCGGCCAAAGTCGAGCAGTGTGGTCGCCATATTGACGGTGACCGCCGGGCGGCTGTCGCTGTAGCGGCGCTCACCGCCACCAAACTGATAGCTTTTGGAACGGGTGCCAACGTCAATTTGCGGCCAGCGCTGGCCTTTGGCTTCATCCACGTTCGCTTCTGCCGCTTCCGTATTGAAATTCGCACCACGCACTTCCGGGCTGATGCTCAGCGCGGTATTGACCGCGTCATTAAACAGTTCGCGAATATCGTGTTCACTGGGTACCCGGGCCGCTGAAGACGGGGCCGGGGTTTCGCGTTTGGGCGCAGCAATCACCGGTTTCACCGGCGCCTGCTCCACCAGCGGCGCGGCGGGCGCCGGCGGCGTGTAGGCCATCACCATGCGAGATTTTACCACAGGGTCCACAGGCACAAAGGCTAATAAGCCATCACTATTTGCTGCACTTTTGGCCGATGCCAGGCAAGCCGCGGCCGTCAGCAACGCCGCCAGACGGCGCTGCATAAAAATAGATTCACTTTTCATATTAACGCTCGCGGAACGCTTCCTTCGCTTTGAAGATAGGTTTCAACAGGTAGTCGAGAATGGTTTTTTCACCGGTGCGAATTTCCACCGTGGCGATCATGCCGGGAATAATCGGCAGGGATTTACCGCCCGCCGTCAGCGTGCTGCTGTCGGTTAAGACCATCACCCGGTAGTAGGTGTCGTCAGGGCGACCGGCGGCGGCTTTGGCGTCATCCTTCAGCGTGTCCGGGCTGACGAGAGAGACGTGCCCTTTCAGGCCGCCGTAGATGCCGAAATCGTAGGCGGTGATCTTGACCATCGCCGGTAATCCGGCATGCAGGAAGGCCACGTCAGACGGTTTGATTTTCCCTTCCACCAGCAGCTGATCTTCCAGCGGCACGATCTCCATAATGTGTTCACCCGGCTGGATAACGCCGCCGATGGTGGTGACACGCACGTTTTTTACCGTGCCTTTCACCAGCGCGGTGATGGTGGTCCGGCTCACCACGTCGGCGCGTCCGGTCAGGCTCTCCTGGGCCTGCACCAGATCCAGCTCCTGGCGAATCAGCTCGGCGTTAGCATCGGACTGGTAGCGGTTGCGGCGTTCAACAATCTGCGACTGCAGATCGTTGGCCTGACGGCGCATGCGCAGCAGTTCCACTTCCGAGAGCAGGCCGCGCGCGGCCAGCGGCTCGGACATGGCGATCTCGTTCTGCGCCAGACGGTAGCTTTTTTCCAGCGAGGCGATGCCCTCTTCCAGCGCCTGCTTGCGGCTGTTATAGGCATGCGTTTCCAGCTCTACTTCTGACGGGTACTGCTTCACGCGGTCGCTGAAGGTCAGCGGCAGGCCATATGCTTCGGCACGCAGGCGATCGACGGTGGCCTCAAGGGCGACCACTTTACGCAGCGTCTCCTGGTAGCTGGACTGGGCGCGGGTCGGGTCAATTTTCAGCAGCACCTGCCCCGGCTCGACGATGTCGCCTTCACGGACGTTCAGCTCTTCGAGAATACCGCCCTCCAGGCTCTGGATAATTTGCTCGCGGCTTTTCGAGACGATTTTGGCGTCGCCTTTGGTGATCTCTTCCACTTTCGCGAAATGGGCCCAGACCAGGAAGCCGCAGAAGACGACGAGGATCAGCCACAGCACCAACCGTGATTTTGGCGTGGTCTGGGAGAATAACGCCTCCTGAATGTCGCTCATCCAGGCGGCATCGCGCGCCGAGAGGGCTTTTTGTCGGGTGTTACGTTTAAAGAATGTCATGCGGTCGCCTCCACGGGCTGTTTTGCTGGCGTGGCTTTCGCAGGGGAACTGTCATTAGCCGGTGCGCCGTTCAGGGCGGCCAGCACCTGTTGTTTAGGGCCATCGGCCACGATTTTGCCGTCATCAACCACCACCAGGCGATCGACCAGCGCCAGCAGCGACGGGCGATGGGTCACCACCACCAGCGTGTGCCCGGCCGTTGCGACTTTCAGGTGTTGTAAGAAAAGGGCTTCCGTCTGGGAATCCATCGCGCTGGTGGGTTCATCCAGCAGCAGCAGATTGGGTCTCGCCAGCAGCGTACGGGCCAGCGACACCAGCTGACGCTGACCACCGGAGAGACTGTTCCCCTGCTCGCCCACCGGCATGTGGATCCCGCGAGGATGGCGCGCGGCTATCTGATCCAGCCCGGTCAGGCGCAGCACGTGCAGGAATTCATCGGAGGAGGCGTTCTGGCGGCCAATCATGATGTTTTCACGCAGGGTGCCGTAAAACAGGCGCGCTTCCTGGCCGACAAAGCCCACGTTGTTACGCCAGTCGGAGGGCTCAATCTGGTTTACATCCAGCCCGCTGCTGAACAGTTGCCCTTTCACCGGGGTGTAGAGACGGGCAATGATGCGCAGCAGGGTCGATTTGCCGCTGCCGATTTTGCCGACAATCGCCACGCGCTCGCCCGGCTTAATCGTCAGGTTGACCCCTTTCAGGATCTCCGGGTTAGGCTGCATCGGCGGTGCCGGGTAGGAGAAGGTCACCCCTTTCAGCTCGATATCGCCATTCAGCTCAGGCTGTTTGATGTAGTCGATCTCGCTGCTGCGGTCGGTCGGATGGTCCATCAGTCTGTTCAGCGAGCTCAGCGCGGCCTTCGCCTGCTGAAAACGCACGGCCAGACCAATCACCTGGCTTAATGGCGCGGTCACGCGGCCCGCCAGCATCACGGTACCGATCAGCGCACCCTGGGTCAGGTGACCGGCATCAATCAGGTATACCCCGGTCACAATCAGCAGCACCGTCTGCAGCTGCTGCAGGAAGCTCACCGAGTTCATGGCCAGCGTCGAGTAGTGTTTGGACGCCGCGGCGCTGCTGGACTGCATGGCGCTGAATTTCTGCCAGCGGCTCTGCATCCAGGATTCACCGCCCACTGACTTGAGGGTTTCCATCCCTTCGATGGATTCAATCAGTACACCCTGCTTTAACGACGCTTCCTGCAGGCTGGCTTTCATGACTTTTGCCAGCGGCCACTGGATCAGCAGGCTCACCACCAGGATCATCGGTAACATCAACAGGGGAATAATGGCCAGCGAGCCGCCGATGGCAAAAATAATGCCGATAAACAGCAGCACAAACGGCAGGTCGGCAATCGCCGCCAGCGTCGCGGAAGAGACGAAGTCGCGGACGGATTCAAACTCGCGCAGCTGGTTGGCAAACGAGCCGGAAGAGGCCGGTTTATGCTCCATTTTGACCGCCAGCGACTGGCGAAACAGAATACTGCCGACGATCAGATCCGCTTTCTTTCCAGCGGTATCAAGCAGATGCGCCCGCACCGTACGGGTGACGGCCTCAAAGACCATCGCCACCAGCACGCCAATCGCCAGCGACCAGAGCGTGGTAAACGCCTGGTTCGGGATCACGCGGTCGTAAACGTTCATGGTAAAGAAGACCGACGCCAGCGCCAGGACGTTGACCAGCACGGAGGCCAGCGCGGCGCTGCGGTAGTAGCTACGGTAGCGCCAAAGAGTGCTGAACAGCCAGTGGCCTTTCGGCTGCGGCGGCGCGATGTCGCTGACCCGGCTGTCAATGCGCGCCGTCGGCTTTGCCGCAATGGCATAACCGACATACAGCTCGCTGAGCGCCTCATGGTTCAGCTCAACCGGCTCGTCACCCACTTCCGGCATGATCAGGGTGTAAAACAGATCCCATTTATCATCAGCATTTTTACGACGCTCGCGCGCAAGCAGCACCATGCCGCCCGCACCTTTGCGCAGCAGAATCATGGGGAATACCTGCTCGGGCAGTTCAGCGCTGTTACGCTTGATGAGCCCCCCGGTGATACCGGCGTTTTTGAGCGCATCAAGCGCTAAAGAGGGTGTGAGGATTTGTTCGACAGGCAGGCCAGCCAGCAAAACATCGTCGCTTTTACCCAGACCATAATGCTCAGACAGCCAGGCAATGCTTCTGAGCAGAGAGTCGTCATTCAGGCGGGTATCACGGGCGAGCGTGTGCAGCTGTTCCTCCTGGGTATTGGCCATTGAGGATTCCATATTTCGCGTGTTCCTGGTTGTTAAAAGACAATTAAATCAAAAAGATAAATTAACTTTTTGCAGTGAATTAGGAATATTCTGTCACGCGGAATGGTCTTGCCTTAATGAGACCTGTCTCAATGGACCTGCTTATTTTTTGACACGAAAAAGGAAGGGGTAGGAAAATGCTTTCCATAAAGCAGGCCGGGTAAGCGAAGCGTCACCCGGCATAAACAGATGAAAAATAAACTACTTTTGTGCTGGCGCACTGACATCCTGTCCACCGCTGACACGCACCACCACACGACGGTTAGGCGCATTGCAGGCAATCAGGGCTTTTTTATCGGATGCCGCGCAGTCGTTCACCACAGGCTCATCGCTGCCCACGCTGGAAGCGGTCATCAGGCGCGCCGGGAGACCGTTTTCTGCCAGCATGGTGCGGACGGTCTGGGCACGCTTCAGACCAAGGGCATAGTTGCTGCGATCGCTGCCAATGGCGTCCGTGTGGCCGATCACCTGGATCTGCTTCAGTTCAACGTTTTCACGTTTAATCGTCGCCACCAGATCTTTCACGGCCTGATGGCCCTGAGCGGAAACGCCTTTCACGCCAGACTGACCAAAGCGGAACATCACATCGCCGGAGAGGGTGTAATCCTTGTACTGTGGCGCAAGGTTCTTACAGGCTTCGACGCTGGAGGCACGGGACAGCACGTGGATCTGCTCGCGCAGCCCCACAAGATCCTTTTCCGCCTGCTCGCGGGTCCGCGCTTCCGGTACGGCATTCATCGTGTGGTTGACGCGCACGAAGTAGGTCTGGCCGCCGCTCATCTCGACGTTGTAGCCCTGCTCTTTGCCGCGATACTGTGGCGCATCATTCTGATACGCGCCGAGATTGTGCTTGCCCGGCGCCAGACAGAAAACGGTATAGCCGCCCGGCAGCAGGGCGTCGTGGAACTCGTTATCGACATAAATATGCGCTGCACCGCCTGCGGTATTGCTGGCGTCACGGTAGTAAACCACCTGGGTTTGCGTCTGGCCGACAGGCGCAACGGGCTGATACGTCTTACCAAAGTTTTCCGCCGCCAGCGCCGGGTGAACCATAAATGCGGAGGAGGTAAACAGCGCCGCGAATAAAGAGGTCTTGAAAAAAGTCATAAATCCTCCACGGGCCCCCTCTCGGGGGCCCGGAAAAGTTTTAGTTAGTGATTATTCACGTTGACGGTGACGCCGGTTTGTACCAGCAGTTCCACGTCATGGTTTTCCATGTGGTACACCTGGTATTCCACACCGGAGACCTTGACGTTACCTGCGTTGGTCCAGTTACCCGGATCGCTGTTGTCAGGCAGCAGATCGTTCAGGTTCACCACATCGCCTTTATTCCCCTGCACCATCAATTGCTTGTTGCCATCAGCGATGAACAGGTCTTTTTCAGCGTGGGTCAGCACGTCGTGCAGACTGATATTCAGCTTGTCCTGCTTGCTGTTGGTCAGATCGATGGTCTTGTGCTGGAGGTTATCCAGGTTGATCTCACGATCGTTCAGCGTGCTGACAAGATGGTTATTATCGTCATGCTGCTCTTCGGTGTTCATCATCATGCTTCTGGAGGCAGAGCGTGAGGTGTTAACCGTCCAGCGAACGTCATCAATCATGTACTGATCGGTGTTGATCGTGTTACCGCCACCCGACAGACCACTGCTCTGACCGCGTCCCATGCTGAAAACAATATCGCCGATCTCACGTCCCGCAGGTGCGGTTGCCGTGAAGGTGGCTTCTCCCGACGGCAGATACCCGGATGAAATCACCTTTCCTGCGGTATCGTAGACAACATAGGTTGACTTCACGACACTCGATTGCACAGCATCATTCGCACCGGAAAGCTTCATGCTCACCGCATTGACACCATCGAAATGCATGGTGATATCACCTGTCAGCGCCAGCTTACGGCTATTGCCTGTGCCCCACTGATAAATCGCCCCACCGTAGCCAGGGTAATACTTATCGCTTAACGTAAACTTCAGACCGCTCGCCAGCGTCACCAGACCCTTCCCATAGTTCTGAGGAGTCAGCGCGTTAAAGTCCTCAAAGCCGCTGGTTTTCGGCGAAACAACCGTCAGGCTACGCGAAACACCCGCACTCCTGTTACCCGCCTGGTCAATCGAGAACACGCTAAAGGTATGGTTACCCAGCGGCAACGCAGGTGGCGTAAAGCTCCAGTTGCCGTTGGTGGCGACGGTGCTGTACGTTGCGCCATTCACGGCGATATAGACCGTGCTGCCTGCCTCTGCCGTACCGTTTAACGTTGGCGTGCTGTCATCCGTTTTCCCCAGATTCGCGACGTTACCCGTTTCATTTCCGACGTTATCCATCACGCTGGTAATGGTCGGTGCGGCGTTAACCGTATCGACAACCACATAATGCTGGTTACCCAGTGCACTGGTGTTACCCGCCAGATCGGTCTGTTTGGCGCGGAAATACCAGGTCCCATCCTGCAGCGCCTTCGGAATTTCCAGGCTCCAGGTGCCATCGGCTTTGGCCGTGGTGGTGTACACGAGGTTGTTGTTACTCCAGCCCTGGTTACCCAGCGCCAGCACAATCTCAATCTTCGCGCCCGGTTCTGCGCCATTACCGGTAATGGTTGGACGGTTGTCGTTGGTACGTTCCCCGTCAACCAGGTTACCGACTTTACCGCCCGCCACGTTATCAGAGATAACGGTGAGGTTTGGCGCGGCCACCACGGTATCCACATTAATCGCGAAGTTGGTCGAGTTCACCGAACGGTTTCCGGCTTTATCAATTGAGTAAGCCTGGAAGTTATACGTCTGGTTATAGTTGGTGGTCAGCGGGAATGACCATTGTCCATTCGCACCTGCCGTGACCGAACCATACACGCCATTACTTGCCGGGTTGATGATATACACCACGCTGCCCGCTTCCGCCGTGCCGCGTAAATCCAGCGTTCTGTCGTTGGTGACGCCACCGTTACCCACCAGACCGTTATACACCCCGCCCTGCACGTCATCCCATGAACCGGTGATCACCGGTGCGGCATTGACCGTATCCACCGTAATCGCAAACTTCGCCGAATCCGCCGAACGGTTACCTGCCGGATCAACAGAATACGCATGGAAGGTGTACAGCTGGTTGTAGTTCGTGGCGACTGGAAGCTTCCAGTTACCATTAGCATCCGCTTTGGTGGAACCCGCCACAGTGCCATAGTTATCAACCACCACGTACACCACGCTACCCGCTTCAGCGGTACCACGCAGTTCTGGTGCCTTGTCGTTCGTTACGCCACCATTCGCCACCAGGCCGTTGTACACGCCACCTGCTACATCGTCATACGCACCCGAAATCACCGGTGCGGCATTGACCGTATCCACGTTCAGTGAGTAGGTCGCCGATTTTGCGGAGACGTTGCCCAGATCGTCCTTGGCGATGGTGTAGAACATGTGCGGACGACCCGCAGCGGTGTTCGCGAGCGAACGTTCCCAGCTCCATTTACCGTCCGGACCGGCTTTAACCGTATCCAGCACCGCGTCGTTATACGCGTTGTAGATGTAAACGATGCTGTTCGGCTCTGCAGTTCCGCGCAGTTCCATATTTGCGTCGTTGGTCAGCCCACCGTTCGGTACCAGTGCTTTGTAGATGCCGCCTTCCACGTCATCATACGCGCCGAGAATAACCGGCGTGGTCGATTGGGTGTCCACTTCCAGACCGTAGTGGTTGGACTCACCGGAGACGTTCCCTGCCTTGTCCTGCGCCTTCACGTAGAAGTCGTGTTTCGCATCGGACAGTGCTGGCGAGGTCCATTTCCATTCGCCGTTCGCGTCGGCATAGACCGAGGCAATCGGCTCTTTGTTGCCCGGAACGTAGATTTTCACCAGGCTGTCTTTCTCAGCGGTACCGCGCAGCTCCGGCGTCGCGTCGCGTGAACGGCTACCGTCGACAATCAGCGTGCCCGCATCGTCATACATGCCCTTGATCGTTGGCGCATCCGGTGCCTGCGTATCAATGGTGATATTCCACGGTGCCGTTGGCGCGCTCTTCACGCCGGTCGGGCTCTGGAATACCGCCGTCAGGGACAGCTCAGTGCCGTTGTTCTGCTGCGGCAGGGTAAAGTTCCAGGTGTTCGCTGGCCCTACGGTGACAGAGTCAATCAGTCGGGTGCCGTCGTAAATAAAGACCACATCCCCCGCCACGCCCTTACCGTACAGGGTCGGGGTGGTGTCATCGGTCACCGCCGGGTTGGCCAGGTCGCCCTGCACCAGACCCACGTCATCCGCGACGCGATCCAGCGAACCGGTCGGCACACGGGTATCCAGCGTCAGCTCAAACGGCGCGGTTTGCGCACTCTCACCTGCACCTGCGTCTTCGCTGGCGGTGATCTTATAGGTCGCATCCGCCGTCAGCGCCGGGCTGATGGTGTACTGCCACTCGCCGGTCACGGCGTCAGCGCGCACGCTGTCGACAAATTTGCCATCAACGTATACTTTCACCAGGGCGCCAGCCGTCGCACGGCCCACCACGGTTGGGGTCGTGTCATCGGTGTGGCTACCGCTGCCCAGGTTGCCGGTAAAGTCACCCTGATCGTCCACCACGTGACTGATGGATACGCCGTTGTGGCTGGTATCCACGGTAAAGTGGATCGGCGCAGACTCAGGACCGACGTTACCCGCTTTATCTTCAATCGCGACTTTCCAGGTGTAGTCGCCATCCGCCAGCGCCGGGGCCGGGGTATAGCTCCAGTTACCGCTGCCATCTACCGGGACGCGTACGGTGGTGCCGTTACCCAGATCGATAATCGCGGTACCGTTCGCTTCACCTTTCCCACGGTAGGTTGGGGTGTTGTCATCGGTGGTGTCGTTATCGGCGATAAGACCCGGCGTGCCGAAGTCGTCCCACAGCTCAATGTCGGTAGCGGCCAGCGGTTTCACGGAATCAACGTTAATCACCCACTCGCCGGTTTCCGGGCTGCGGTTACCGGTTCTGTCTTCTGCCACCGCGCGGAAGCGGTGCTCGCCCTGCGCCAGATCGGTATCAAAATCAATGGTCCAGCGGCCGCCCGTCACCACGGCGCTGCCGATCGGGTTCGGGTTGGTGCCATCGTACAGATAGACGGTGGTGCCATCCTGCGCGGTACCGGTAATGGTCGGACGCGCATCGTTAGTGATGCCACCGTTCTGGATGGTACCCACATGTGACGCAACATCGTCGATCACGTCTGTGATGGCCGGCGCGGTTGGAATACCGCCTGCCAGCAGATCAAACGAGAAGGTGTCAGACGGCTCGGAGCGCAGCCCCGCTTTGTCCTGGGCGACAACGCTCACGTCGTAATGACCGTTCGCCAGGCCCAGCGATGGCGTCCAGGTCCAGATCCCGGTCGCGGCGTCAGCGGTCACCGAGTCAACGGTTTTGCCGTTCACGATGATGTACACCAGGCTGCCCTTCTCGGCGGTACCGGTGAAGTCCGGGGTGCTGTCGTCGGTAATCCCACCGTTCGCGATATTGCCGGTCAGCTGCCCCGCGTCGTCATATACAGTATCAATAGTCGGTTTCGCAGGCGGCTGCGTGTCGACAATAAAGCCGATAGGATCGGACGGCTCGCTGGCGTTACCCACCGGGTCGACGATCACGACTACCGCTTTATGTTCACCTTCGCTCAGAGGATCTTCAGGGATCACTTCCCACTTACCGTCGTCACCAACGATGGCGGTACCCACGACCTTGTCGTCAACAATCAGTTCAACGGTCTCGCCAGGCACGGCGCCTTCGCCGCTGAATACCGGCTGCGTGTCATCGGTGGTGTCACCGTTGTGAATCGGGCCAACAACCGGACCCTGGTCGTCTTCCACGTCACCAATGATCGGTTTGTTCGGTGCTTCGGTATCAATCACCAGCTTCCACGGCGCAGTCGGTGCGCTTTCCACACCGGTTGGGCCACGGAAGACCACGCTGACGTCCAGCGCCGTGCCGTTCGTCTGCTCAGGCAGGGTATATTCCCAGCTGCCGTCAGGGCGAACGGTGACAGAATCAATGATGTCGCTGCCGTTGCGCACGAACACGATATCACCCGGACGGCCGGTACCGTGCAGGGTTGGGGTGGTGTCATCGGTGACGCCCGGGTTCGCCACATCGCCCTGATAACGGCCTTCGTTATCTTCGATGCGATCGAAGGTGCCGGTCGGCACAACGGTGTCGATAGTCAGCAGGAACGGACGCGTAGGCGCAGGGATCTCACCCGGGCCGCTATACTCACCCGCGGTAATTTCATAAGTCTTACCCGATTCCAGTGCCGGTTTGATTTCGATGGCCCACTCACCGGTAACCGGATCGGCGGTCTTCGAGCCAACAGGCTCGCCATCAACATACAGCGTGACCAGCGAGCCAGGCGTCGCCGTTCCTACGATAACCGGGTTCACGTCATCGGTGCTGCTGCCGCTTGCCAGCGGGTTGGTCAGCGGACCGGTGTTGTCTTCAGCGTGGCTGATGGAGACCGCGTTACCCACCGTATCAATGGTGAAGCTAATTGGCGCGGTAGAAGGCCCCCGGTTGCCCTGCGCGTCTTCCAGGGAAACAGACCAGGTATAGTTGCCGTCCGCCAGCGCCGGTGCTGGCGTCCAGCTCCAGGTGCCTGCTGCGGTTACCGGTACGCGAACGCTCTGACCGCCACCGAGGTCGATCACCGCCGTTGTGCCGGGCTCACCCTTACCGCTGAAGGTAGGAGTGTTATCTTCGCTCGGATCGCCGTTGTGAATTTCGCGCGGGAACTGGTAGTCGTTCCACAGTAAAACGTCCGTCGGCAGCGGAGGCAGAGCGGTGATGTTAGGTTCGGTATTGTTAATAGAAGCAGTGGTCTTTTTCATACAAATTTCCAAATGAATTCTGTTTATGTTCTGGTCTAAAACTCTGGAGGTTCCGGTGAAGGAACCTCCCTTCCTGGTATCAATTAATGGTTCTGTAGCGTGACCGTCACTCCCATCTGAACGAGGATCTCGGTATTCAGGCTATCCATCTGGTAAGACTGATACTCCACTCCTCCAACATTCACCGTTCCGCCATCGGTCCAGTTCCCCGGGTCCATACCGTTCGGCAGCAGGTCGCTCAGGTTCACCACGTCGCCCGCGTCGCCCTTCACCATCATTTGGTTGAAGTCGTTGTCGTGGAACAGGTTCTGCGTGGCGTTTTCCAGCACATCCCCCGCGCTCAGCGTCAGGGTGTTGTTACCTGTTCCCGTAATGTCGAACACTTCCACGGACTGAACAGGGTGGGTCAGCGCGCTCAGGTCGAGGTGCTGATCGGCCCCCAGCAGCTTCAGCGTGTCGGTCCCTTCTCCGCCCTGAATCACGGCGCCGGTCAGGCTGGCCACGTCCGCAACCTGATACAGGTTGTCCGCTGCGTCGCCATACCAGACATCGCCCTGGTTATCCGCCAGGAAATCGCCCGGGGTGACGGTTTTCGCCGTATTGCTCACCACCAGGTTATCGATGCTGAAACCAAAGCCGGAGCTGGTCGCCAGTTCCTCATGGTGAATTTCCATGCGGTAAACCGGGGTATCATCCGGGCTGGTGAACGACACCGGGACGTTACGGTTGCCGATGAAGGCGTTCACCGGCTGAGAGCTAATCACATCACCGTTGACGTCGTAGAACGTCACCACCGTCGACGGACCGGCAAAGCGCGGGTTGAAGACGAAATCGATCGTTTTGGCGCCATACTGGAAGTCAACAAACATGCTGGCTTCCATCCCGGTATCCGTAGAGGTGCTGTACAGATACAGGCTGTTGGTGCTGCCCGTGCCAATGACCTGTCTGTCGAACTCATAATCCGCCGAGCCGGTATCTGGCGTGTGGGAGAAGCGCATCCCGTGCACCCACGCGCCCGCATTAATGTCCGCGAACTCCGTATCGTCTTCGAAGCTGTTGGTGCTGGTGAACGCGCTGGTGCGGTAGTCCGAGCTGTTACCCGCCGCGTCGACAATCGCCGCGCCGACCGGAATATCGGTGTAGCCGCCCGCAGGCATGGTCAGAGTCACGTTGCCGTTGGCAATGTCTGCCGCCGTCAGCGTATGGGTGACGGTAATGTCGCCGCTCTTCACCAGCACGGTGTCGCCCTCAACAATCCCGCTGCCCGGCAGCGTCACCGTCACGTCGTTACCGCTGCGCACCACGTCGGTCGGTTCATCCGGCGCAACCTGATCCAGCACCACTTTCTGGGAGGATTCGGTATAGTTCCCGGCGGCATCGACCACGCGGGTCAGCACCGTCCAGTCCGCGCTGTGTGCCTGTCCGTCGACGAACGCCCATTTGTCGCCGTCGACCATCGCTTCAAGCCAGGTTTTCCCGCCGTCAGTGGAGACCAGCACCTTGCCGCCCGCTTCCAGCGGCGCGGAGAGATGGCCGCTGACCAGACCACCGGCCTGACCATTGTTAGTGATGAAGTCGCTGCCGTTGACGCCGGAGTCATGGGTCATCGCATCCACCACCGCGCTGCTTACTGGCGCTTCGGTATCAATGGTGATTTTCCACTCCGCGGACGGCGCACTTCTCACGCCGGTCGGGCTCTGGAATACCGTCGTCAGGGACAGTACCTCACCGTTGTTTTGCGCCGGCAGGGTGTAGTTCCATGACCCATCCGGACCGACGGTCACGGTGTTGATCAGCGTGGTACCGTTGTAAATAAAGACGGTATCACCCGCGACGCCGGTCCCGTGCAGGGTTGGCGTGGTGTCATCGGTCACGGCCGGGTTGGCCAGGTCGCCCTGCACCAGGCCGACGTCATCGGATACGCTATCAAACGAGCCAACCGGTACGCGGCTGTCCAGCGTCAGTTCAAACGGCGCGGTCTGCGCACTGTCACCGGTGCCGGTATTTTCACTGGCGGTGATCTGGTACGTCCCGTCAGCGGTCAGCGCCGGGTTAAAGGTGTATTTCCACTCACCGGTCGTCGGGTCAGCGATCACGCTGTCGACAAACTTACCGTCCAGGTAGACTTTGACCTCGGCGCCAGGCGTCGCGCGGCCCACAACGGTCGGTGTCGTGTCATCGGTGTGGCTGCCGCTGGCCAGATTGCCTTTCCACGCGCCTTCATCGTCTTCCACGTGGCTGATAGAGACGCCGTTGTGGCTGGTATCGACGATAAAGTGGATAGGGGCGGACTCCGGGCCCGTGTTCCCCGCTTTGTCTTCAATCGAGACTTTCCAGGTGTAGTCGCCGTCCGCCAGCGCTGGTGCCGGGGTGTAGCTCCAGTTACCGCTGCCATCAATCGGCACGCGCACGGTGGTGCCGTTACCCAGATCGATGATCGCGGTACCGTCAGGCTCGCCCTTACCGCGGTAGGTCGGGGTGTTGTCGTCGGTGGTGCCGTTATCGGCGATAATGCCTGGCGTGCCGAAGTCGTCCCACAGCTCAATGTCCGTGGCCGCCAGCGGTTTAACGGAATCGACAGTAATCACCCACTCGCCGGTTTCCGGGCTGCGGTTACCGACGGCGTTTTCCGCGACCGCGCGGAAGCGGTGCTCGCCTTGGGCCAGCGGCGTGTCGAAGTCAATAGTCCAGATGCCGCCCGTCACCACCGCGCTACCGATTGGCAGCGGATTCGTGCCGTCGTACAGGTAAACCGTGGTCCCGTCCTGACCGGTACCGGTGATGGTCGGTTTGTCATCGTTCGTGATGCCGTTTTGCTGTACGGTGCCGGTGTAGGCATCAACATCGTCAATCACATCGGTAATGGCTGGCGCAGTCGGTACGCCGCCTGCGACCAGATCGAACGAGAACGCGTCAGACGGCTCAGAGCGCAGCCCGGCCTTGTCTTCAGCAATCACGCGC
Source organism: Enterobacter sp. K16B (assembly GCF_020216105.1). Taxonomy (NCBI): domain Bacteria; kingdom Pseudomonadati; phylum Pseudomonadota; class Gammaproteobacteria; order Enterobacterales; family Enterobacteriaceae; genus Enterobacter; species Enterobacter sp. K16B. Next base: position 4,927 of record NZ_JAIWJZ010000106.1, on the reverse strand, counting down.
ACATCGTAGTGGCCGTTGGTCAGCGCCGGAGACGGTGTCCAGGTCCATTTACCGGTTGGATCGGCGGTAACGGAATCCACTTCTTTACCGTTGACAATGATGCGCACCACGCTGTTTTTCTCCGCGGTACCGGTAAAGTCCGGGGTGCTGTCATCGGTGATATCGCCGCTTGTCAGGTTGCCCGTTTTCAGACCCGCATCATCAAACACGCTATCAATCGTCGGTTTTACCGGTGGCGTGGTATCAACGATGAAGCCGATCGGATCGGACGGATCGCTGACGTTACCGACCGGATCGACGATCACGACAACCGCTTCATGATCCCCTTCTGGCAGCGGTTTCTCAGGCGTGACTTCCCATTTGCCGTCATCACCGACAATCGCGGTACCCACCACTTCATCGTCAATGATCAGGCGCACGGTGTCGCCTGGCGTACCGTTGTCGCCACTGAATACCGGCTGGGTGTCGTCGGTGGTGTCGCCATTGTGAATCGGGCCGGTAACCGGGCCGACGTCATCCTCAACGTCACCAATGACAGGTTTGACTGGTGCTTCCAGATCGACGATAAATTTAAAGTCATCAGACGGTTCGCCCGCATGGCCTGCCGGATCGGTGATCACCACCTTTCCGATATGCTCGCCTTCCGGCAGCGGTTTTTCCGGGGTGACGGCCCATTTACCGTCTTCACCCACGATCGCGGTGCCGACCACTTCGTCGTCCACAATCAGCTTAACGGTATCGCCAGGTGTTGAACCTTCGCCGCGGAACGTCGGCTGCGTATCATCCGTCGCGCCGCCGTTTTTAATCGGACCCACAACGGAACCGACGTCATCTTCCACGACGCCAATCACCGGTTTTTCCGGCACCACGATAAATTTAAAGTCGTCAGACGGGACGCTCTCGTTGCCCGCAGGATCGGTGATGATCACCTTCCCGGTGTGACTGCCTTCCGGCAGCGGTTTCTCAGGCGTGACTTCCCATTTACCGTCTTCGCCAACAATGCCGGTGCCCACGACTTTGTCGTCCACAATCAGCTTAACGGTGTCGCCCGGCGTGCCGCCTTCACCGCGGAATACCGGCTGTTTATCATCGGTATTATCGCCGTTATGAATCGGGCCGGTTTTCTCGCCAACGTCGTCTTCCACTTCGCCAATGACAGGTTTAGCGGGCGCTTCCAGATCCACGGTGAAATCAAACGGGTCGCTCGGCGCGCTGGTGCGGCCATCCGGGCCTTTACCGATCAGCACAATGCTGTGGTCGCCGTGCGTCAGCGGGGTTTCAGGCGTCCAGGTCCATTTGCCGTCAGCGCCCACGCGGGTTTCGCCGAGCTTGACGTTGTTTTCCCAGAACTCAACGATATCGCCCGGTTTGCCTTTGCCGCTAAAGGTTGGCGTGGCGTCATCGGTCACGCCGTTTTGTGGGATCGAGCCGGTTTTGCTGCCGTAATCATCGTGTACGTCGGTCAGTTCAGGGGTCGTGACGGGCGTTTTGCGGCTACCGCCATTATCATCGTCACGGTTATGACGAATAATGGCGCCAATACCCACCAGCGCCCCCAGCCCCGCTAACGCGCCCAGCGCCAGCAGAGCAGGAGAAAACGCGGTGCCCGCAACAGCCAGACCGTCCAGGCTCGCAATCGCGCCTGCGCCCAGCGCCTGAGCGGAGGATTCACCGTCCAGCAGGAAAGCGGCTTTGTGGTCGTCATCGCCGTCAGTGGCAATGTACTCATGCCATTGACCATCTTCGCCTTTACCCACCAGCTCGCCCGGGTTATCGAAATAGCCTTCAATAATCAGTTGCGGCTGATCCTCGTCGGTGCCTTCCAGCATGACGAACAGGTCTTTACCTACGCGTTTCAGCGTAATGTTTTCTGGCGCGACGCCATTTTCCCCTTCAGCAAGAATGTATTTTGCATGCGGGATGGCCTTAATTTTGACAGCACTGCCAACCTTTTCACTGCGCAGAACGTCAGCTTTGACAATCGTCTCTTTATCAACGACTGCAATATTTACTGGCTTGAGAGTCATGTTTAAATTCTCGTGTAAATAATCGATCTGTGTCCGCGCAATGCGCCAGACGCACTTCCATACGGGATACTTTCCCTGGCTGACACTATCTTCCCGGCTGGCAAGCGTTGTCTTAATAAGACCTGTCGCAAACCGGTCTTATATGTCTCAGCGGTGGGGAAAAAGGGGGTAACAGGTGCAGTAACCTGATGGCACCAGAACGTCAGAAAATAATGGCAAAGATAAAGACAAGTCTTAGCCACCTTTTTTTTGCGCACGGGGAAAATGACATTTTTGTCACCCCATCAGGACAATCAGGAATGTCAGATAAAAAAGTCATTCTCCTGGACGTCAGTTCCTTGCTCCGAACAGGCATCCAGGGTTTATTAGCAGAACACGGTTATCAGACTGCGGCACAATTCCTCACGATTGAGGCAATGCACAGCGCGTTGCCAGAGTTACATGCTGACCTGATTATTATGGAGCATCTGCAACAGAGCCCCGAGGTGTTCTCTCATCTGGTACAAATAAGAAAAAGCTACCCAGCGATTAAGGTTCTTATTTTGTCGTCGTCGTCGAGCGATTTTCATATTCAGTTGAGCCGACGGGCCGGTGCGTCAGGCTATATCAATAAAAACAGCTCCCTGGATAAAATTATTAACACCGTCAACACAATTACCACCGGGGGATATTGCTACGGTTCGGAGTTGTGGCAACATCACGCCCGTTATCCCCGGGATGCGTCGCTGTTATTATCGTTATCCCATATTGATATCTGTATTTTGCGCTATATTTCTGCGGGCTACAGCAACCAGCTTATCGCCTCGCTGCTGAATATGAATAATAAAAAGGTCAGCGCGTATAAGCAGCGCATCATGGCAAAATTCAACATGACCCGTCTGGCGGAACTGGTGGATCTGGCAAAACGGAATTATCTGTACTGAGCGCCGGAAGAGGCCCGGACGACAGTCAGTTCGGGCTTGATGTCATCATTTGTTGCAAAACGAATGCTCCGAAAATAGTGATCTACCGCACATATTCCTCCCCCTCTACCGAAGCGAATGTCTACGCTTATAGGACGCCCGGAAAAACCTGTCTTTCAGAACATACAACCGGAGGTCCTTATCACCATGTTCAACCAGAAACTACAGGCTAACGAGAACATCGAATTCGAGATTGCAGAAGAGCTGCGCTACGAGACCGATCCCTGCGAGTTAAAACTGGATGAGATGATCGAGGCGGAGCCGGAACCGGAAATGATTGAAGGGCTGCCCGCGTCGGATGCGCTGACGCCCGCAGACCGCTACCTTGAACTGTTTGAACACGTGCAGTCGTCACGGCTGTTTGCAGACAGCAAAACCTTCCCCGACTGCGCGCCGAAGATGGACCCGCTGGATATCCTGATCCGCTACCGCAAGGTCAGACGCCACCGGGATTTTGACCTGCGCCAGTTCGTGGAGAACCACTTCTGGATGCCGGAAACGTTCGACTCAGAATATGTTTCCGACCCGGGTCTGTCCCTGAAAGAGCACATTGATAATCTGTGGCCGGTGTTGACGCGCGAGCCGCAGGACCATATTCCCTGGTCCTCCCTGCTGGCCCTGCCGCAGGCCTATATCGTTCCCGGCGGACGATTCAGCGAGACCTACTACTGGGATTCCTACTTCTCGATGCTGGGTCTGGCGGAAAGCGGGCGCAACGATCTGCTGAAGTGTATGGCGGATAACTTCGCGTGGCTGATTGAGCGCTACGGCCATATCCCTAACGGCAACCGTACCTATTACCTCAGCCGTTCTCAGCCGCCGGTCTTTGCCCTGATGGTGGAGCTGTTTGAGGAGGATGGCGTGCGCGGTGCGAAACGTTACCTTGAGCACCTGAAAATGGAGCACGCCTTCTGGATGGACGGGGCGGAGTCGCTACTGCTTAACCAGGCTTACCGAAGCGCCGTGCGCATGCCGGATGGCTCGTTACTGAACCGCTACTGGGATGACCGCGACACCCCGCGCGACGAATCCTGGATTGAGGACGTGGAAACCGCCCGTCACTCCGGGCGTCCACCGAATGAAGTGTATCGCGACCTGCGTGCGGGTGCGGCCTCCGGCTGGGACTACTCGTCCCGCTGGCTGCGCGAGCCGGGTCGGCTTGCCAGTATCCGCACAACGCAGTTTATCCCCATCGATTTGAACGCCTTCCTGTTCAAGCTGGAGAGTGCGATCGCCAATATCTCGGCATCAAAAGGGGACAAAGAGACGGCCGACCTGTTCCGCCAGAAAGCCAGCGATCGCCGGGCCGCGGTGAACCGCTATCTGTGGGATGAAGAGAACGGCTGCTACCGGGATTATGACTGGCGACGCGAAGTGATGGCGCTGTTTTCCGCCGCCAGCATTGTGCCGCTGTATGTCGGTATGGCAACCCATGAGCAGGCTGAACGGCTGTCTGATGCGGTTAAAGCGCGTCTGCTCACGCCGGGGGGGATTCTGGCGACCGAGTACGAAACCGGCGAACAGTGGGATAAACCCAACGGCTGGGCGCCGCTGCAGTGGATGGCCATTCAGGGGTTCAAGCAGTATGGCAACGACTCTCTGGGGGATGAAATCGCCTGGAGCTGGCTGCATACGGTGAACCATTTTTATAAGACCCATCATAAGCTGATTGAGAAGTACCACATCGCCAGCAGTACCCCGCGCGAAGGGGGCGGGGGTGAGTATCCGCTGCAGGATGGCTTCGGCTGGACTAATGGCGTGGTGCGCCGGCTGATTGGGTTGTATGGGGAGCCTTGAGGAGGGTGAGGGGATCAGACCGCACCCTCACCCTGGCCCTCTCCCACAGGGGTGAGGAATCCCCAGTAATTTTTTTACCGAAAGCGACGAAGATTGTTTCAGGAAAATGAATGAATTACAGCGATGCCCTGGTCCGGCTGT